>SOJN01000094.1 GCA_004376575.1 candidate division TA06 bacterium
AAAAGTGTTACCTATGTCCCGGTACATGTGTAACCCATGTCCTGACCCCATACAGTTAGTCCAGAATGTAAAAATGTAAGGTCAGACCCCGGGCGTACCGGGCATATAGCTATGGAGGGCAGGCCGCGTGTGTCTCGGTTCGCGAGAAACGGGGGCCGTGAGACGCCCCGGGCAGGCAGAATGACATCAGCTCTTTGTCATCCTGAACGATAGTGAAGGATCTGCTTGAGTCAGATTGCTTCGCGCCCATCGGGAGCTCGCAATGACATTTTTGTTCTTGGCGCTCGTGTAGCTTTCTCAGCGAAGGAGGAGGAGTTTCTTGGCGGCTCTGTACTCTCCCGCCTTGATCTGGGTGAAATAGACACCACTGGGAAGTCTGTGATCCGCCGCATCAGTGCCATCCCATGTAACATGGTGTGGACCTGCCTTCGGTTTCCCGTTGGTGAGAACCTTCACCTGTCTGCCTGCAATGTCGTAGACCTTGATAGTGACCGCGCCTGGTCGAGCCAACTGCAGTGGGGACAGGTATAAACTTTTGGTTCGCGATTGGTGGAGCGGGCTGCGAGAAATTTCTTCAGGTTTTTTGATTCTTCTCTTGACTTACACCTAACTTACACCTATATTGTGAGTGCTATGGGAATCACTCCAAAACAGAAAAAGGTGTACGATTTCATAAGAGGCTACATCGGAGCATATGGTTTCTCGCCATCTTATGATGAGATACGGAAGCACTTTGGCCTGAGGTCCTACAACTCTGTGCAGAAATATCTCAGACAGTTAGAAACCAAGGGGATGATAAGGACCCCCTGGTCCAACAAGAAGAGGGCCATAGAACTCGTGGAGAAGCCCGGAACGACCTTGCAGATCCCACTCCTCGGGACAGTGGCAGCTGGCAGCCCTATTGAGCCCATACAGGTGAGGGAAGAGATCGAGATCCCCGAGGGGTTTGTGGACAGGGAGGACCATTTCGTTCTGAGAGTGAAAGGCGATTCCATGGTTGACGAGGGGATAAATGATGGCGACCTCGTCGTTGTGAGAAAGCAGAAGGTGGCTGAGAATGGTCAGACCGTGGTCGCGCTGGTCGACGGAGAGGTGACGATAAAGAGATTCTATGTGAAGGGCGAGAGAGTTGAGCTCAGGCCTGCGAATGAGAATCTCAAATCCATCTTTGTTGGGGCCGTTCAGGTGGAGATAGAGGGTGTAGTCGTTGCTCTGATGCGGCGGTACTAAAAGCAGCACAATGTGCATTTCCTGTAGAAGGTCCGCTGATACACGACGGGGTTCTGAATGGTACGGAACATAGTCCATCTGCATATTCCGGCTTTTGCAGTCGCTGTGGAGAGAGCGAGAAGCGCGAAACTGCGGGATAGACCGCTCATTGTGGGGCCGATTTCATCGCCCAGAGGCCGGGTCGTGGCAGCATCCTTTGAAGCTTACGAAGCCGGGATAAGGCAAGGCATGCCCCTGTCCAGGGCGCTCAAACAGTGCAGAGGTGCGGTCGTGGTCAATCCTGACCAGCAACTCTACTCCCACGTATCGAAGAGGATCATGAAGAAGCTCCTCTCGTTTTCTCCTGCTGTGGAGCCGATCAGGTACGGTCATTTCTTTGTGGATATGTCAGGTACCAGAAGGATTTTCGGCCACGTGGTCGACAGTGCTCTGAAGATGAGGAGGGAGGCCACAGACGACCTAAACCTGTGTGGGACTGTGGGGATAGCCTGCAACAAGCTTGTAAGCTCAGTTGCAGCAAGAATCAACCAACCTGGGGAGTACATCTGCGATGTGCCCTGGGGAAGTGAGTCTCAGTTTCTTGCCCCATTTAATGTGAGAGTGCTTCCCTCTGTGAAGAGAGTCGAGGAGACTCTTGTTGAGGATCTGAATGTCAAATTGGTCAGAGAGCTTGCATCTATTAAACTTGCTCACCTTTCCCGACTTTTTGGGGCGGAGGGGAGTTCGCTCTACAAGGAGGCTCGCGGAATTGACGAATCTCCTGTACGCCCCCCCAGAAGGGAACCCTCAGTTCTTGTGGAGAACATACTTCCAGAGGATACGAACGACGATGCAGTTCTGGTTATGGTTCTCTACAGGTTGACCGAACAGGCCGCAGAAATACTCAGTCAAAGGGGGGTTTTTCCTCGGGCGGTGACAGTCTACCTTAGATACTCAGACCAGTTCGATGCAACCAGAACAGCTTCGATCGACTCCTGCTCAAACCTGGATTCGGTTCTGTTCCGTTCGGTGGAGGACCTTTTCTTCAAAGTGTGTAGCAGGCGGCAGCGGGTCCGCTATGTCTCTGTTGAGTTCACACGGCTCACTCCAGTGGAGAGGCAGATGAGTTTCTTCGCGAGCGAAGGTCTGGATAAGGGGGAACAAGTGAGCAGGGCTGTCCAGCAAATCAGAGAGAGATTCGGTTCCTCAGCCATCAGTCCCGGGAGAGCATTTTGAGTTTCGTGCACCTTCATACCCACAGCTATTATTCGATGATGCGCGGGACTGCCAGCCTTGAAGCCTTGTGCAGGGCCATGCTAGAGCGGGGTATGGAGAGTTTTGCTCTGACCGACACAAACGGAGTATACGGGCTCAACTTCTTTCTTCAGATCGCAGAGGAGTTTGGAATAAGACCAATACTCGGAGCCGAGGTGAGGAAGGGGAGGCAGAGGGCAGTTGTTCTAGTCAAGGACGATGAAGGGTATCGCAACATGTGCCGGATCCTGACCGGTCTCCACTGCGATGAGAACTTTTCGATGGTCAGCAGTCTGCGGGAGAAACACGCCGGCCTTTTCATACTGAGTGACTGCGAGGATGTGGTGGTCGCTGTCAAAGAGATACCGGATGTATATGTTGAGCTTGTGTCGGGTCAACCGGCCCGCGAGAAGATTCACTTCGCAAGGAAAGCAGGTATTCCAGTTGTGGCGACCAGTGACGTCCACTTCGTCAACGCGAGCGACTACAAGCTCCATACGCTGCTGCGGGCAATCGACCTGAACACCAAACTATGCAGACTTCCGTCTGAAGAGCTCGCGCCTGAGTCAGCCTGGCTGAGGAGCCCGGCTCAGATGTCTCAAAGCTTCAATCACTGTCCTGAAGCAGTTGAGAATGCCCTGAAGATTGCATCCGGTTGCAAGAAGGACTGGAAGTTTGATGAGACTGTATTTCCAGGCACGAATGTGAAGGACCCTTCCGGACTGCTGAGAGAGAAATGTTATGAGGGTGCAGAGAAGAGGTACGGCCAGCTCTCCAGGAAGGTGACGGACAGAATTGAACACGAGCTCTCTGTCATAGAACAGAGGGGATTTGCAGAATATTTCCTCATTGTGCAGGAGATGGTAAATCAGGCCCCGCGGACGTGTGGCAGAGGTTCTGCAGCTGCGAGCATAGTCTCGTATTGTCTCGGCATAACTCACGTTGACCCCATAGCGCACAACCTCCTCTTTGAGAGATTCCTCAATCCCGGGAGGAAAGATCCACCGGACATAGACGTTGATTTTCCCTGGGACGAGAGAGATGACATACTCGATTTTGTTTTCAAGAAATATGGAAACCAGAGAGCTGCCATGGTTGCGAACCATGTCTGTTTCAGGGCAAGAGCAGCAATACGAGAGATTGCAAAGGTGTATGGGCTTAGTGAGCCTGAGATCAAGACAATAACTGGAAGGCTCGGGGGTATGTGGGTTTTCGAAAATGGCGAGGAGGTGGTAAGAACCCATCCAAAGTTCAAGGACGTAGAGTTGAAGGAGCCATGGCCTGAAATACTGAAGTGGGCGCGCGCCCTTGAAGGGTTTCCGCGGAACATGTCGGTCCATTGTGGGGGTGTGGTGATAGTTCCTGATGAGGTTTCCAGGTACGTACCCGTTCAGCCCGCTCCCAAAGGGGTGAACATAATCCAGTGGGAAAAAGACCAGACAGAAGACAGCGGGCTGTTGAAAATAGACCTTCTCGGAAATAGGTCGCTTGCTGTGATAAGGGACGCTCTGGTAGCAATTGAGAAAAACTACGGGACAAGGATAGACTACGCAGATTTGAACCCTCTGGAGGATCCCGATACAGTCGCTCTGCTTGCAAAGGGAGAGACAATCGGAGTCTTCTATGTGGAGTCACCAGCGATGAGGCAGCTTCAGGTGAAAACCGGAGCGGGTGACTTCGAGCATCTCATCATACACAGTTCGATCATCAGACCTGCGGCCAACGCATTCATAAATGACTATGTGAAAAGGCTTATGGGCGCGCCATACAGGCCGCTCCATCCTGCTCTTGATCAGTTGTTGAGCGAGACATATGGGATAATGTGCTACCAGGAGGATGTGACCAAGGCTGCGGTGGCCATTGCAGGGTTCGATATCGCTAGAGCAGATGGGCTCAGAAAGGCTCTCTCCAAGAAGAGGCCATTTACGAAGCTTGCTCAATACAAGAAGGAATTCTACGAAGGGGCGCTGCAGCGCGGAGTGAAGTTGGATACCGTAAGCAAGATTTGGGATATGATAATGAGTTTTTCTGGATACAGCTTCTGTAAAGCTCACAGTGCATCGTATGCTCTCGTTTCATTCAAATCAGCATACCTTAAGGCTCACTACCCGGCAGAGTTCATTGCAGCAGTAATAACTAACCAGGGCGGGTACTACTCCACATTTGAGTATGTCTCCGAGGCCAAGAGGATGGGGCTTCAGGTTCTCCTGCCAGACATAAATGAAAGTGAAAAGGGATATACCGGCAGAGCCAGGGAGATTAGAGTTGGTCTCATGCAGTTCAAGGGGCTGACTGAAAAGGCAATAGGTGCGGTTCTTGCTGAAAGGAAGAGAGGTAGGTTCAGTTCCTTTGATGATTTCATGAGACGGGTTGACGTTGATGTCTCGGACGTGCGGATACTCATTAAGGGAGGATGTTTTGACTCGATTTTGAAAGAGGAAACAAGACCTGGCCTGATGTGGAGGCTTCACCTGGGCAGGCCGTGTGCAAGGAGCAAAGGAGATATGCTTTCACTCTTTGATGCTGATGCCCCTCCTTCTCCCTCTGTTGGAGACTACGACGAAGCAGCAATGTTGAAGCAGGAGGTTGAGGTTCTCGGTTTCCTGGTGAGCAGGCACCCCCTTTCACTTTGCGAAGATAGGTTGGCCGGACTGGATTATGTGAGAGCTGGACAACTGGCCAGCCACATAGGAAAGAAGGTCAGGACCATTGGATGGCTGGTGACCGGCAAGACCGTACACACAAAAAATGATGAACCCATGGAGTTTGTCAGTTTCGAAGATACAACTGGAATATATGAAGCGACATTCTTCCCTGATGCTTACAGAAAATTTTGCCACTTGCTGGGAGTGGCCAGGCCATACATTCTCACAGGTCAGGTGGAGAGCGATATGGGAGCTATATATTTCTCTGTGGAAAATGTCCAGCCGCTGGACGAACAGAGGCCTCAGGCAGAGAAGGACGGCCGGACCAGTACTGTGCTGGCTACGAACGATTTTCTCGTTGAGCTCGCGGCTCAGCGGGGTCCGGGGCACTGCTGAGATTAACTTCTTTCCAGCGGTCAGCTGGCTCTGACATGTGAGAAATGATAAGTGTCAGATTGATAAGCCTACCACTAGGTACTTGAACTTGCATCAAGCAAGTGATAGAATGCGCCAGCACAACGGCGATGGTGAACATGCTCCAACCGGCTGACAAAACATGGAGATGTGGACGTGCCCCACGAATCGAAACTAAAACTTGATCGCATTGGCTACTGGTCTGAGATCAAGCTAGACATAGTAAAGCGATATGCGTCAGAGTACTCAAAGATACTGGCTGCACAACCCTCTCCCGGCTTCTACCACGTATATATAGATGCTTTTGCAGGCGCAGGTATGCATGTTTCTCGTCGTACTGGGGGCTTCAAACCTGGTAGTCCGCTGAACGCACTCTTGGTCACTCCGCCCTTCAGAGAGTATCATCTGATAGACATTGACAGAGAGAAAGTAGACATTCTGAGAGAGCTGGTGGAACAGAGGAGGCCGGAACAATGTGCAGTGCACGTCTATGAAGGCGACTGCAATTCTGTTCTGTTGACAGATGTTTTTCCCACTGTGCGCTACGAAGACTATCGCAGAGCCCTGTGTTTGCTGGATCCCTACGGTCTACACCTAGATTGGAAAGTAGTCGAGACAGCAGGACGGATGAGGAGCATAGACATGTTCCTCAATTTCCCTGTGGCTGATATGAACCGCAAGGTGTTTTGGCGAAATCCCGCTGGCGTGGCTGAGTCTGACATAGCCAGGATGAATGCATTTTGGGGAGATGAATCATGGCGCGAAGTCGCCTACACGACGGACAAGGATCTGTTCCAGATGATGGAGAAAACAGACAACGAAACGATTGCCGGAGCCTATCGTCAGCGATTAAGAGACGTTGCACACTTTAAACGAGTTCCGAGACCCCTCCCGATGCGGAACTCTAAGGGGAGCGTTGTGTACTATCTTTTCTTTGCCTCACAGAAGCCTGTGGCTTCCCGCATCGTAGAATACATTTTCGACAAGTACCGGAAGCGGGGGCAGAGTTAGTGGCTTTAAGATCAAGCATTGAGTGGACAGAATCTACGTGGAATCCTGTCACGGGGTGCACGAAGATAAGCCCCGGGTGCAAGCATTGTTACGCAGAGCGGATGGCAAAGCGCCTCCAGGCCATGGGACAGAAGAACTATGTCAGAGGTTTCGAGCTTGCGATTCACAGAGATGCACTGGAGACTCCAATGCGCTGGCGGAAGTCGCGAACCGTATTTGTAAACTCCATGAGCGACATATTTCACGAAGAAGTCCCGCCATGGTTTATCGATCAGACATTTGATGTCATGCGCCAGGCATACTGGCATCGATTTCAGATACTCACCAAGAGGTCTAAGCGTCTACTTGAGCTCAGTCCAACGCTACCATGGAGTCCGAATATCTGGATGGGCGTAAGTATTGAGAGCAAGATGTTTGAATTCCGTGCGGACCATCTTCGTAGGACAGGAGCTGCCGTCAAGTTTCTTTCACTCGAACCACTGCTGGGTCCGGTGCTTGAGCTCAATCTGCAGGGAATAGACTGGGTCATTGTCGGGGGAGAGTCCGGTCCAAGATCTCGGCCGTTGGATCCAACCTGGGTTATTGGCGTCCGGGACCAATGCCTCAAGGAAGACGTTCCCTTCTTCTTTAAACAGTGGGGTGGGGTGAATAAGAAAAAGGCAGGCCGTGAGCTAGAAGACCGGACATGGGACCAAATGCCCGGAGACTGGAAGACACGACCAGAGTCTGCTCATACCCGCCCAACACTTACGCTATAGACCGCAATAATCCCGTTCGCCTCTCTTGCTGCCGAAGGTCGTACTGGTATCATCCCCGGAATAAGGGAAAAAAGTCCTTGACTTCGGAATTACGATACTGTAAAAGGTCTTTAGGTAGTCTGTGAGGTTTTTCATGGGGTGGGGCTTGGGTCCTCGGCTACCTCTTGTGATGCCCCGCTGAGTCAGTCTGAGAGTTGCTGGATTCTGAAGCAAAGTTGGAGGGAGGTGATAGAAGAGGTTGTTGGGTGAGGTAGGCCGCAGTTTAATCAGGTTTGTGATAAAACAGTGGGGGGGATGATGAAGAGATTCATTAGTTGTTTGGTTCTTGCAGGTTTCTGTCTGGCAGCATCCATTGCTTTTGCAAGCGACCTGAAGATATCTGGTTTTGGCCAGTGGTGGTACTACTACACTGACGCTGGCACCCATGGGACCAGCGAGTTTATGATGAAAAGGATGAGATTCAAGCCTTCCTATCAGATGACAGATAAGGTCGGTTTCTTCACACAGTTTGACTTCAAGGCAGGACCTTCGGTCCACCTGCTTGACGCTCTGCTTGATGTTAAGTTGGCTCCCTGGATGAAATTGAGAGCAGGCCAGTTTTGTATTCCTTTCGGCATTGAGACTCCAAGCTCTCCTTTTGCCCTAGATGTCATTAGCTATTCGTATGTGGTGGGGGCGGGTGAGGGCACGGGTTTGTTCCCGGGCCTCCGCGAGGTTGGATTCCAGATGAGAGGAAAGTACCCTCCTGTCAATTATGCCTTGGCGGTCATGAATGGAAAGGGTCTTACCGGCGGTGAGGACAACAAGTTCAAGGATATAATGGGCAGAGTCGGTTTCAGCAAGCCCGGTATCAGCGTCGGTGGCTCTGGGTACTATGGATTTCACAATGCTGTGGTCGGCTTTGACTCAGTCAACATGGTAGACATAACTGATCCTGATTCCCTGTGGAACGTGCTCAGATATGGTGCGGATTTGAAAGTCGACATCGCCAATGTGCTCGTGAAGGGCGAATTCATTATGGGTTCGCACGGCGTAGCCGATGACTCGACCATGGGTCAGATGGGCTACTATGTTCTGCTTGGTTACACGATCCCAATCGGAGAGTACGGTCCAAAGGAACCGGGATACATGGCGTTGCAGCCCATGGTCAGATTCGATGCCTGGGACGGGGACACGGATGCGGATGATGACGGCCTATCCAGAATCACGGCCGGCGCCAACTTCTGGTTTGACAAGAACACCAAGGTTTCCGCTTTCTACGAAGTCAGGACGGAGGGCGGCGATCTGGACGTCAAGGACGACAAGTTCAGGCTCCAGCTAGGCCTGGCCTGGTAGCATCCGAAGAATTCATTTTGTAGAGGGCGCTGCCTCACCGCAGCGCCTTTTTACACAAACGAGTCCCATTCTGTAGTCTGTGGTTTGCAGATTACAGGTTTCGTTTAGTAATTCGTAATTTGCAATTCTGGAAGTTATCAGAGTTCTTTCAATCCGTTGAGGGCTTTCTTATTTGTGGGATCTATCTTCAGGACCTTTTTGAACTCGCGTGCGGCTTCCCTTTTCATTCCACTGCCGGCGTACGCTTGCGCGAGTGCAAGGTGGGTTGCTGCAAACGTCGGGCCAAGTCTGACGGCCTGTAGTAGGGGCTCAAGAGCTCTCTCGGGCATACCTAACGCGGTAAGAATCTTACCCAACCTGTAGTTTGCAGAGCTGTAGGGATCTCTGTCTCTGGCTTTCCGATAATAGTCTGCTGCAGTTTGATAATCGCCAATAGCCTCAGCTATGAACCCAGCCTGCTCAAGGAGCTTCGGACTTCCGCCAAACTCGGAGAGAGCATTCCTCACATAGTCTCTGGCTTGATTATAGTCCTTTAGATCGTCTACCAGAATCTCTATCAACTCCTCATAGTATGATCGTTTTGGTCTAATCTGGATTGCCTTCTTGAGGTAAGCGGCTGCTGCCTTGGGTTCTTTCTCCATCGTGGCAAAAATTGCCATTCTTCTATATATCTCGGCGGTGTTTGGACTGAGAGCCAAAGCAGTTTCCAGGTCTTTTCTTATTCCTGAGCGATAGATCGTGGCCCCCTTCGCGGCCAGGTTCTGGTAAACGCTTGCCCTCTTGAGGTAGGGCAGATACCAGTCTGGGTCGAGATTCATGGCCAATTCATATTCTTCAATGGCCTTCATGTAGGAGTCGTCCAGGAAAAAGAGATTTCCTCTTCTGAGGTGGATCTTTGCCTTTTCCTTTTCTGTCCACACGACACCCCGGGGCGGGAATATTTCCGGTCCATGGACCTGCTCTGCCAGGTCGCCAGTGAGAACATCGATGGGAAGATGAAGACTCTTGGGCGCAGAGAATTCAAGTATAGGCATGTCATCTGTGTTTATGGTCGCATCACGAACAATATCGCCCCACCCCTTTTCATCCACAAGGAAATGGGCCAGGAAGTCTGTTACTGTGGTTATTCCTATTTTCTTCAAATCGTATGCAACCTCTTGCACCTTCATCTTCTTTTTCATTCTGTCTAGATCGATCTGAATCTCATCGGCACTCCCTATCATGAGGTAATCGACTCCGAACGAACTCGACCAGAGCTGTTTGTGCGGGAATACGGAGGAGAAGGTCGCCATGACCATTTTGAAGTCCTCCGGGGTGAGGTTGTAGCCGTGGATGAATTGACACATGATGCCGCCCGGCTTCAACCGCCTGGTGCATATTTCGTAGAACTCCTTTGTGAAGAGGTTTGATATGCCAGCCATCCAGGGATTGGAAGGTTCAGACGTGATCACGTCGTAGTTTTCGTCCGTAGATAGAAGGTAATTTCTACCGTCAGCCAGTATTATTTGAATATTCGGGTTTTTCAAAACATTTCTGTTTACTTCAGAGAAATATTCACTCGCGGAGACTACTGCGGGTTCAATCTCCAGGCATTCTGAATACCGGACACCAAAAGAGGCTGTTGCAGCCAGACTGATGCCCGAACCTAAACCCAGGACCATGACCGTCTCCGGTTCACTGTGGAGAAAGAGAGGCACGTAGCCTATTAGAAGCTGAGTAGCAAGATCTCTTTTCGCACTCGCATCAGTCTTCCCGTCTATGGACAGGCTGATGTCGCTCTGATCCTTGAGTACAGCCACTGTTGAGTTCAGTCCATATCTGTGGTAGATGAGTTCGGGCACAGAGGCTATGTCTTCCAGGCTTCCCATCTTTGTCAGTTTCTCTAGCCACACGGCATTCGGTGCCACTCCAATGGTCATGACGTTCTGGTTCCACTGTTTTGGTGCTACAAAGACCAGAGCTATGAGTGCGGCAGCAGAGGCTGAGAAGATGCATTTGGCCACCTTGCCCTTTTTGCTCAATAGAAAGACCGACCCTGCCACGAGAACATTGACCGCTATGGCCAGCTTCAGCGTATCCTGCAACCCGAGGATGGGGATGAGGGCAAAGCTGGCTCCTGCAGAACCGACTATACACCCTGCTGTGTTGGCAGCATATACCTTGCCAATACTGGTCCCGATCAGCCGCCGGTCTTTGGTCAGTATGTGGCTGATCATGGGTAGGGTCGTTCCAAAAAGAGTTGTGGGAATGAGCATAACCAGAAAACAGATGAGGATCTCTCCAAAGAAGAGATGCCCCGCAGTGGGGCCAAGTGCTTTGTACATGTTCAGGAAAAGGACCGGGAGACGATCGAAAAGGAGAACTACCAGAAAGCAAGAGACACCAATAGCGAGCTCCACGGATGAAAACAGGGTGATGCTTGGAGTTCTCCTTCGGAATATCAATGCGAAGATAAGGCTGCCCAATCCTATGCCAAATATGAAAGATAAGAGCATTGTGTTGAAGGCATATATTGAGCTTCCTATGACGAGGGTCAGTGACCTCGACCACGAGACCTCATAGATCATAGATGCGAGCCCGGAAAGACCGATTGCAGAGGCCAGAACCAGAGCAGACGCATACCCTGGCCCCGCTGGCCTACTCCTGGCCACCTCTGGCCTGCCAGGGACAGGTGTGCGGACAGCGAAGCTGATCAGACCAACTACCACCGCGACAAAGAAGTTGATTGCGACGGCCAGAAGCATAGTGTTCCTCAGACCTATCTTTGGAAGAATCAGAAGCCCTGCAAGGGCGACTCCCAGGACTGCTCCGAAAGTGTTCAGGCTGTAAAGCGCCCCCACTTTGCCGGCTACGTCCTTGTTTCTTCTTATGAGTGCTCTGCTGATGACCGGGAGTGTGCCGCCCATCAGGGCCGTGGGTATCATGAGAACGATAAATGAGAGACCAAAGGTTAGAAGCGCCTGCCCCATAAAAGAAGATGTCGCTCCGCCATAACCTATGGCTGCTCGGCGTGCCAGGTTGAGAAGTGGTGGCACAAGGAAAGCGGTCAGACCTATGCCAGCTTCGAGTAATGCGTATCCAAGGAGTGGTCTTCTCCAGGTGTCTGCTGCTCGGCCAAAGAAGAAGTTTCCCAGTGCGAGGCCGGCCATAAATGAGGAAAGGACTGCTCCAACGGCAAACACCATGCTCCCGAAGGAGAGTGTGAGCAGCCTCATCCAGACTATTTCATACATCAGCCCTGCAGTCCCGGATAGAAAGAAGGAGAGATAGATTAGGGGCAGGAACGGGTTCCGGACTGGCGCATCAGGTGCGTGTGCCTTTTCTCCCTTGTGGGGTTTCTTTCTTGACACCTGTTAATGTTACAACACAGAATCGTCCGGGGCAAGCCATTTCTGGAGTGTGCGTTTGTCAGGCCTTGAATAGCGTGCGTGATCTAGACAGGCACCTCAGGCCACACTAAGCAAAGCACACTTGAGATATTCCGTCTCCTTGATAGAAAGGAGAACCGGGTGGTCTCTGGATTGAGTTCGCATTTCCAGAATTCTGAACGTCCGGCCAGCGACAGAAGCTGCTCTTCTGAGCATGTCAAGGAAGGCTTCCTCTGTCACCTGATACGAACATGAACAGCTAATCAGGATTCCGTTGGGATTGAGAATCTTCATGGCACTAAGGTTCACCTGTTTGTAGGCTTTAAGTCCCTCGGCCAGAGTGTTGCGAGACTTAACATAAGCCGGAGGGTCCAGTATGATAAGGTCAAAACGTTCGCGTGTTTGTTCAAATGACTTAAGTAACTCAAAGACGTTTGCTTCCTGGAAACTGCAGCTTTCCAGGCTGTTCAATCGTGCATTGGAACGTGCCCGTTCTACGGCGACCGGGGATGAATCAATGCCCAGAACCTCTTTTGCACCGAAAAATGCGGCGTGAAGTCCCCATCCTCCTGAGTAACAGAAGCAGTCAAGGGTCCGGGCGGACCTGGCGAATTCTTCAAGTCTGAGGTAGTTCTCTCCCTGATCGAGGAAAAGACCGGTCTTCTGGCCATCAAGAGTGTCCACTTCAAACTTCAACTTTCCGACCTCAACCACGAGGTTAGGATTGGGTTTTCCTTTCAATATCTTTTTTTCACAAGGGAGCCCTTCCGATTCCCGGGCCCTGGAATCGTTTCTTGCGATGATGACTGCCGGCCTCAAAAGCTCATCCAGAGATTTGACTATGGTCGGGAGCATCCTATCTATTCCAAGTGTATTGGCCTGTACGACAATATGGTCGTCATACTTGTCTACCATCAGGCCAGGAACGAAGTCGCCAGCGCCATGCACCAGGCGGAACGTGTTTCTTTCTGGGAAGATGGTCTTCCTGTAGTTGAAGGCGGCATCAAAACGCCTTTTGAAGAAACGGGCGTCTATCTCCTGAATCCGTTTGGTGAGTATCCTGACCACGATACGCGAATGGGGATTTATGTATCCTCTGCCAAGAAAAGTCCCGTTCGCATCAAGGATATCAACTATGGAGCCTGGCTCGAACTCCTTTATGTCTGTCTCAATCTCGTTGTCAAATACCCGCAGATGGCCCTGTCTCAGTCTGCGGTCTTTTCCTCTTCTTACGACGATCTGTCGAATCATGCCAGCATCTTACCATCTGGAGGGTGTCTTTTCAACTGCGTGAACCATATTCCCTGGATCCCGCTGAAGGGACTTCCGTGCGCCACATCAACCGAAACTGACAAGCATCGCTCCCAGAACGGCCAGGATTACGGCTGCCACGCGCCGCAGGGTGAGCGGCTCGCGCAGGAACATGGCAGCCAGTACAACAACAAATATGTTGCTTGTCTGGTTCAGAGCAGATGATATCGAGGCTTGAGTGTATTTCATGCCGGCAAGCCAGAGAATCATGGCCAGATAGGCTCCAGTGAAAGAGCCGCCGAGAGTGTAGTGCCAGGTGCCGGGTAGGGTAATGGAAGTGGCAATTTTCCGCCTGAGTGGATGAAAGAGGAATATGAGAGCCAGAGCGGGGACGGCACCAATCAGGCGTACCTCAGTCGCCCATAGTAGAGGAGAACGGTTGAGTACCGGTTTTATCATGACAATGCCCACGGCCATACATGCTGTTGCCAGCACACCCCACACGATTCCCAAAAGCAGGTCGTGCCTGCTCAGCTTCCCTACTGCTTCTTTTCGGGTTGTGGAAAGCACAGCAAGCACGACCATCAAGGCACCAACAATTTGCAGAATGGTGAGACGCTCTCCCAGCCAGATGACTGAAAGCCCAATGATGAAGGGACTGTACAGGCAGACAACAATCGCGGTCAAGCCCGCTCCGAGCTGGTTCAAGCTCTTGAAGAAGAGTGTATCACCCACCGCTATGCCGATTGTGCCGCTGAGCATTAGCAACCAGTATTCGGAGGGTGGTGCCTGGTGGAACAGGGTCTGGCCGAAAAGATACATCGTAGGAAAGACGAGTACGAGTGCGAGTGAATTCTTGAAAAGGTTGAGGGCTATGGGGTGGACCTTCTCACCGCTCCTTTTGAACAGAATGACCGCAGCCGCCCAGACAATGGCAGTCAGGAGAGAGAAGCCCTCACCGACATAGGTGATATTTTCCATGCCCCGAAACTACCCACATCCCCAACGATAGTCAAGCCCCAATAACCGGTGCCAGGCGTGACACATTGACATCTTTGACGGCCAGGCATCACTGTCAGATGTCACTCTTTTCCTTCGGGCCAATCGCGCGGGTTTCCAGGGAGCGAACAATTTTCTCGACACGTTTGCGCAACTGTCTGTCACTCAAGACCTTCGATTCGTACCGATATATTGCCTTTGACGTCGCAGAGGGGCTTAGACCCAGGATTTGAGAGAGCTGTTTTGTAGACGCATTTGCCAGTTTCTTGCTAAGAAAGGCGAATAAGCCCCTCCAGTGGGTATGATTGTACCTCTTACTCTCTCTTAAAGTCCCGAACGAGAGTCCTGATTCTTGCAAGACCAGACTCAATATATCGTGGATAGTTGGTGTACGCACGTCATCCAAAAACCAACCAGGCAACTTAGTGTCGACAGTGCTGTATTTGGCGTAGATTTGCGCTATAAACTCATCGTCTCCCAGGAATAGCCCGTCCTTAACAGGGGGTTCGATCCATGCAGTGCCTTCCTCAAGACCCTCTAGTACGAATCCTCTGTACGCATCATGCTGTGCTTCTGGAGTAGTGCCGAATTGGTCCAGGACAATTGTTGAATCGAGAAATGGAATTGGCCTTGAGCCGATGAAGTGTGGATAGCTCGACCAGCGCCATTCCTCTGGCAGAGCTACCAAATTGGCCCTCACAGGGTTAAGGTGGATATATTGGCTGAGTTTGAGTGAGTAGTTCGTTTCTTGCACGAGCGTCGCCTGGTACCGGGATCCGTAGAGGTGTCCTGTCCTGTTTCTCTTCTTGTTGTACCATTTGGCGTAGGCGGAATGCAAACGATGCATGAACATGGGCAGGTTCGCCAGCAGCGTTCTCAAGAAAAGGTGGAAATGGTTTGTGAGAAGGCAATATGATATGAGCACCACAGACATTTCCTTAGCGTATTTCGTCAGATACCAAAGGTACTTCATCCTGTCTTCATCATCCCGATAGACCGGATGCCTGTCGTTGCCGCGGTTGTATACGTGATAAAAAGCTCCTGGAAACAGGATCCTGGGTTTTCTTGCCATTCTTGATTACCTCCTTCAAAGATGTCAATGTGTCACGCCTGGCACCGGTTCATCCTGCCCGCTCAGAGGGGGATGGGGTAGTGGCGGTCGAGGGAGCGGTACTGGATTGCTTCTGAGATGTGGGGGGAGGTTATTCCCTCTGTTCCTTCGAGGTCGGCAATGGTTCTGGCTACTTTCAAGATTCGGTCGTAGGCTCTTGCTGAAAGCCCAAACTTGGTTATTGCCGCGCGGAGTAGTTCATGTGATGCTGAGTCTATCTCGCAGTATTTTCTCACGTCCTTTGGTCCCAGGTGTGCGTTGCAGTAAGTCCTCTTTCTCTCTTTGTACCTTTCAAGTTGAATGTTTCTCGCTTCGTCCACTCTGGCCTGAAGGTCAGAGGACTTCTCACCAGAGAGCTTGGAGGAAAGTTCCTTATACCTGAGAGCTGGAACTTCAATGTGTATGTCTATTCTGTCAAGGAGGGGACCCGATATCTTTGACATGTATTTTGCTATCTGGCCTGGATGACACGTGCACTCCTTGGTGGGGTCGGTATAGTATCCACAGGGGCAGGGGTTCATGGCGGCAGCCAGCATAAACCTTGCAGGATAGGTGAGCGACATGGCGGCCCGCGCTATGGTCACACTGCCGTCCTCCAACGGCTGCCTCAAAACCTCAAGAACGTTCTTATTGAACTCGGGAAGTTCATCCAGGAATAGCACTCCATTGTGCGCCAGACTCACCTCCCCGGGCCTGGGATGCGTCCCTCCACCTATAAGCCCTGCATCAGATATCGTATGGTGCGGCGATCGGAAAGGTCTCCTTGCCACCAATGCACCGTCAGCGCTCAAAAGGCCTGCCACACTGTGGATTTTGGTCGTTTCGAGTGCTTCTTCAAGGGTCATCCTGGGGAGGACTGTCGGGAGCCTTTTTGCCAGCATGGTCTTGCCAGAGCCAGGAGGACCTACCATTATGATGTTGTGTCCGCCGGCAGCGGCCACCTCCAGCGCTCTTTTGGCATGCTCCTGGCCCTTCACCTCGCTGAAGTCGACAACGTACTGTGAGCTTCTCTCGAAGAGTTCCCCGGCATCCACACAGAACGGCTGGATGTCCAGATCACCACCAAGGAGCGCCACGGCCTCCTTCAAGTTAGCAATGGGCAAAACATCTATTCCTTCCACTATTCCAGCCTCATTCGCGTTCTCCACAGGTAGGATTATCTTCTTGAAGCCTGCTTCCCTGGATCCCACAGTTATGGAGAGTGCTCCTCTTATCGGTCTGAGCGATCCATCAAGCGAAAGTTCTCCAAGTATGACCGTTCTTGAAAGAAAGGAGACAGAGGCCTGGGCAGTCGCGCCAAGTATGCCCACGGCGATTGGCAGGTCGAATGCCGCCCCTTCCTTTTTTATGTCAGCTGGTGCAAGATTTATCGTTATTCTCTTGAGGGGATATGAATACCCGGAATTCCTTATTGCTGAAGCAACCCTCTCTTTTGATTCTTTGACAGCACCTTCTGGCAGACCGACAGTGGCATAGGCAGGAAGGCCCGATGATACATCGGCCTCGACTTCAACGACATATGCGTCTATGCCCAGCACAGCGCCTGAGTTAACCTTGGACAGCATGCAACCCTCCTTATGTCACAGATGAAAGCTCAATCAATGACACGAGCAGAAGTATCGTTCTATGGAACTGATGAGGGACTCAGGATGAGTTGCAGCCTGTCTACTGGACTATTTTGCCCAGGACTGTTCTCCTGGCTGCGCCTGTAACCTGGGGCAGGCTTGAAGGCTCCCCAGCAATTGCCTGGTTTGCCAGTACTGCAAAAAGGAGAGCCTCCTTTGCATGGGGATGTACTCCCAGTTTGTCAGTAGTGTGGACCTCCATGGGTGAAAATGCGTCTTTGATTTGCTGCATCATAGTCCTGTTCTCTACTCCGCCGCCGCTCACATAGAGTTCGTCGACCTCACAGGTCTTTGCCACGAACTCCAGATAAGCTCTATGCACAGAAGTTGTCGTCAGGGTAACCGCTGTTGCCATGATATCTTGTTTAGATAGACCTTTCTCCTTTGCCACACGAATCAGTTTCTCTGAGAAGTGGTTGCCGAAGATCTTTCTTCCAGCAGACTTTGGAGGAGGAAGCTCAAAGAAATCGAACTGGAGCAATTCTTCAACGAGCTCTTGTGAGGGCGTACCCTTGGCGGAAAAAGTTCCGTTCTTGTCACATTCGGCCTTGAAAAGATTCCTCGCCAGGAAATCCAGAACCATGTTTCCAGGGCCGGTATCAAATCCGATTACATGTTCGGACCGACAGCCTGCTGGCAGAGCGGTAAGATTGGCTATTCCACCTATGTTCAGGAGTCCGCGTGATACTCTCGTATCTCTGAATAGTATGTAGTCGACACAGGGGGCAAGAGGAGCGCCCTCTCCGCCGCCGGCAATGTCAGCAGAACGAAAATCACAGACGACAACTGCTCGGGTTCTCTCTGCGATAATCTCTGCCTCACCTAACTGCAGGGTGCAGACGGGACATTCTTTTTCGTCCTTAGCAGAGTGGGGAATGTGGCACACTGTTTGCCCATGCGAACCGACGACGTCCACGTCATCCAGCTCGAAATCTGAAGACTTCAGCAAGGAGAGGCACGCCTCAGCGAAAATTTCCCCAAGCTGGTAGTTAAGGCAGCATATCTCTTCTACCGTTCCTTTTCCGTCCGAGACAGAGAGTACAGCCTCTCTGATGTGGTCTGGATACGGGTAAGTATCATGGAGGAGTATCTGCGCTTTGAGCTCAGTGCCTGAGCCTTCTATCCTGACGAGGGCTGAATCCACTCCGTCAGCAGAGGTTCCGGAGGAGAGCCCCACGATAAGCCTCTTCTTCTTAGAGGCTATTTCAGACAGTTTACTTGCCATGAATCGCTTTTTTCACGTTGCCGCCGGCTTTTTTCAGCTTGTCTGAGGCAGAGGAGAAGTCCTCGCCAGTCTTGATCATGACTATTGCCGCCTTTAGATTGCCCTTTGCTTTGTCCAGATACTGACTCGCCTCCTGGTAGGAGGCGTCCGTAAGAACGGTCAGTATTCTTTTTGACCTCTCTTCCAGTTTCTGGCTCTTCACCTGGAGATCAACCATAAGATTTTCATAGACTTTTCCCATTCTCACCATGGTGGTGGTGCTTATCATGTTAAGAATCATCTTTTGAGCTGTGGCCGCTTTCATCCTGGTAGAGCCCGTCACCACCTCTGGACCAGGAGTGGGACAGATGGACACATCGACTGGTATGTTCATCTGGGCTCTGGGATTGCAAGAGACGTAGATAGTCTTTGCGCCTATCTTCCTGGCGTGGTCAATAGCTCCAACCACATAGGGTGTTCTTCTGCTTGCAGCTATCCCAACCACGACGTCCTTGTCGGTCAGTCCTCTTTTGGCCAGCTCAATGCCTGCGGCCTCAGAGTCGTCTTCAGCCCCCTCCATAGACTTGATGAGTGCTTCGGGTCCTCCGGCTATGATTCCCTGCACCATCTCAGGGGGTGAAGAAAAGGTTGGTGGGCATTCTGCTGCGTCAAGGACACCAAGCCTCCCACTCGTCCCCGCGCCTGCGTAGAACACCCTCCCCCCATGGGACAAGCTCTCAACGACTATTTGGACGGCCTTTTCTATGTAGGGGAGTTCCTTTTGAACAGAACTGGCAACCTTCTTATCCTCGCTGTTCATCAGCTCGAGTATCTCTCTCACAGACATCTCATCTATGTGCATGCTGTCAGGATTCCTCTCCTCAGTCAGGAGCTGCGAGAGCTCATCATAGAGCTTTTTTTGACTCTTCTTTTCCATGTTGTGTTATGGTCTGAATGCGTCCACGATGTGGTTTACAATCCTTGGGCTCTTCTCGGTTATGGCCACGACGTCGAAGCGGCAGTCCACCCTTCCGTTCAGGTGTTTCTCAGTCAGATAGTCCAAGGCAATCTCAGCCATCTTCTTGCGCTTCCTTGAGTCTACAGCCTCCTCGGGACGGCCGAATGACATGCTCTTCCTTGTTTTCACCTCTACGAATATTACGGAACCTCTCTGCTCACATATTATGTCTATTTCTCCCCTGCGTGTCCTGTAATTTTTCTCGATGACCCGATAGCCTTTTTTCCTTAGATACTCTACGGCAATTCTTTCGCCCTCTTTTCCCAGATTCTTATTCTGCGCAGGGCGAAATATCATTGGGGTCTTATCAGATCTCTGACGGGGCGAAATGTCTTCCTGTGTATTTTGCAGGGACCGTGGGACAGCAGTGCTTCTACATGCTGGGGGGTTGCATATCCCTTGTTCCTTGCAAAACCGTATTGGGGATATGCCGCGTCATAGAGCTCCATCATCCTGTCCCTGTAAACCTTCGCAAGAATGGAAGCTGCGGCTATGGAGAGGGAGATGTCGTCGCCGCCGATGATGGCAGATTGAGGTAGGTCGAGACCTGGAATGGGATACCCGTCGACCAGAACATGGTCCGGGGGCATGCTCAACTTGGAGATGGCGCATCTCATGGCTGCGAAGGTTGCGGAGCGAATGTTCAAGTCATCAATGACATGGTGTTCTATGACACCTATACCATAGCTGAGAGACTCATTTACAATGGCGGGAAACAGCTCTTCACGGCGGTTAGGGGAGAGCTTCTTCGAGTCCCTGACGCCCTCCATGAAGGAGTCCTTTTTGAGGATGACTGCCGCCGCCACCACAGGGCCGGCCAGGGGGCCTCGCCCCGCCTCGTCGACTCCTGCGACAAACTGAATGTTCCTTGACCAGAGCTCCTTCTCGAAGGTGGTCAACTTATCTCTTCTCCTCTATTTTTGCTGCCTTTCCTCGCCTCTGGCGGAGATAGTAGAGCTTTGACCTTCTAACCTTTCCTCTCCGGAGTAACTCTATCTTTGATATGTTTGGTGAGTTGAGGAGAAATGTCCTCTCTACACCCACACCCTCGGTCACTTTTCTGACCGTGAAGGTCTTGCCCAATCCTACACCTCTGGTTCTAATAACCGTTCCCTGAAATCTCTGAATTCTGGTCTTGCCGCCTTCTTCTATTTTTGTATGTACTAGAACCAAATCCCCAGAACCGAATTTGGCTAGGTCAGGCTTTTCGTATTCTTTCTCAATGCTCCTTATCGGGTCCATTTGATCTCCCTGTTCTTATGTCTTGTATACTCTCTCTGTCTTCATCTGTCAAGTGAGCGTTTGCCAGAAGATCGGGTCTGTTTTCCATTGTCTTTTTGATTGCCATCCTTCTGCGCCATCTTCTGATTTTCTGGTGATCACCTGATGTCAGGACTGCGGGAACGGATTGACTGTGAAAATGCCGTGGCCTGGTGTACCTTGGTGCGTCCAGAAGGGCGCTCTGGAAGGAGTCTTCCTCGGCCGATTCCTTGCTGTTCATGGCACCGGGGAGTAACCGCACAATGGCGTCTGTCAGAACCATCGCCGCCAGCTCTCCGCCAGAGAGTATGTAGTCTCCCATCGATATTTCTTCGTCAACCACAAGCTCTCTGACTCTTTCGTCCACCCCTTTGTATCTCCCACAGAGAAGTATGATGTGGTTCAGGCCGGCGAGCCGGCAGATGAGTTCCTGGTTCAGCCGTTTTCCCTGAGGTGAAAGCAGGATTACCGTAGAATCTTCCTTTCTTAGATGTTCCACAGCCCTGAAAATCGGCTCGACCTTCATCACCATTCCTGCCCCACCGCCGAAAGGGTAGTCGTCTGTGGTCTTATGCTCGTCGTCTGCAAATCGGCGCAGGTCCACAATCTCTATTTCCACGATCTTCTTGTCCCTCGCTTGCTTGATGAGACCGCTGTTGAATGGTCCATCAAACATGGAAGGGAAGATGGTGACAGTGTCGATTCTCATTCCTGGTCTATTAACCCCTTAATGGGTGTGATTATTATCCTCTTCTTTTCGATGTTTATCTCTTTGATGAAGTTGTCCACCAGTGGCACCAGGATCTCTTTTCCGTGACCGTCTATGACAAGAACGTCGTTGCCGGGGAGTTCCAGGATATCCGTAACCTCGCCGATTGTTTCCCCGTTCTCCCTGCAGGCAACTAATCCGACTATCTGGAACTCGTAGTAAGTCCCTTTAGGAAGCGGTTCAAGCTCCTCTTCAAGTACGCTGACGTAGCACCCCATGAGACTCTTCGCTTTTTCGCTCGAGTCAACGCCTGAGAGGGTCAAGTTGTATCCGCGCCTATGCTTTCTGGCGGCAAGGACCCGGTACTTCTTGACCTGTTTGCCCACTAGGTACACGCTTCCAAGCTCGAGGACGCGCGAAGGGAAATCTGTGAGTGACGCAACCCTCAGGCTGCCCTTGTTTCCAAATACACCTACAACCTTGCCGACTGCGACAAGATCAGGCATTACTCAAGGATCTCTAGTACCGCCCTTTTTCCAGCCTTCATGGAAGCTGCCGTGATGATGGTCCTTATTGCCTTTGCCGTTCTTCCTTCCTTGCCGATTATCTTGCCCAGATCGCCTTGTCCCACTCTAAGCTCGTAGACAACCGTCTTTTCGCCATCTATCTGCGAGACGGTGACCTTCTCCGGGTAATCCACAAGAGACTTTGCGATGTACACTATGAGGTCTTTCATGAGTCCTCCTCTGTTTGCTTCTCAGTCTCTGCCTCTTCTTCTGTAGGTGTCTCCACCGTGTCCGTCGTCGACTTGAATTCCTCTTCCTGGATGCTCTTCCTCGCCAGATTCACCAGTCGCTGAGCTGTTTCTGAAGGCTTCGCGCCCTTTGTTACCCACCAGTCCACTCTTTCGAGATTGAGTTTCATAGGCGTCTTCTTGAAAGGGTCGTAGTAGCCAAGGATTTCCTTGAACTTACCGTCCACAGCGTTTCGTGAATCAGCTACAACAATCCGGTAAAAGGGGCTCTTCTTCTTTCCCATCCTCCTCAGTCGTATTCTTAGCGTTAGTACCACCTCCTTGATTTCGTGACGTATTTGGAAAAACGGCAAATTCAGTATATATACGGGACGCAAAAAAGTCAACAGCTTTTTCCGCAAGTTGAGCTCCTGGGAAAGGAAGAGCAGTAGACACGTACCCCTGCTGAAACCTGATGCGAACTGAAGGCGAGTCCGCATATCAAGGTGGGCACCACTCCCTCGGATATTGAATAGCGCCCTGTTTGCCTGCGAAGGTGATGTGAGCAGGTAGAATGTTCTTGACTGCTGCGATCCGCTCTTGAGATGGTGTCTATTCTGGGAAGTTCGCCGTTCGCTTTGGGAATTCCACCTATTTTTTTTGCCCGGCGAAGGGTCCTCTGGCAGGCTCAGGAGTGAAACAGCAATAGCCGACTTCATCAAATTGATATCTGATCTCGCGCCATTCGCTTTCCTCTATGGATTTCATTGCATCGACGAAAAGAACATTGTACTCTCTGTAAAAATGGCTGGATAGTATCTCAACAAGAGGTGCGGTAGCATCGTCCAGTTGTTTTGTGAAGTCACGAAAAGGAGTCGTGTCCTTTAAGTCAAAGGTCTTGTAGAGATTCTTCTTGATTTCCTTAATCTTGCTGTGTTCATTCCACATGATTGAAGAGGGCCGCGACATTCTGTGTTTTTCAAGATAAGGAAAGAGTACGTTCTCCTCTCTCATATAGTGAGTCTTTGACTCCTTGAAGTGATTCACGATACTGTTAACCTGATTCAATAGTCCAGCCGCAGAGCCAAAATCATTCTTTTCCCTGACTCGATTCACAGCAACTCGGATATCCACAGCGAACTGAAGGAGAATGTTGTGTTCTTCCATGAGGATGTGGATCGGGTGCCCTGGCGGCGCCAGGGTCTTCTCTTTTTCAACTGCTTCCTTGAAAACGGCAAGATGAACGTCACAAAGTTTTCTCATCTTCTCCGTAGACATGCTTCCTATTTGCGCCGTTTCTTTAGGGGGTGTCTCTTCGGCCAGTTTATTCAGTTCTTCTTTCAACTCTTCAGGATTTCTACCCTCACGAAGTCTCCCCATTAGAACTTCCAGTGCTTCTCTCCGGGCGGGCAGTTCGCTCATCCTCTAGCCCCCTTTTCCAACACTTCAGCCGACTTGCTCACTCACACTACACAGTTGTAGCATCTCTTGATTCTGTACAACTTTCGTTGAGAAACCATACTCTCTTCACACTGGCCCCGTCCCATAATCTTACCACACATCCCACTGGTAGGTCAAGCAAATCAGAAAACCTATTTCGCTCAGCGTCTGAAAACCCCATGCTGGTAAGGGAAGCGACGTTTTTTGTCCTGGCTTAGAAAGGAGCGGAAAGAGTGACTTGGCTGCTATCCGGTTTTGTGCGTTCGCCTCAAGTTCTCGGCCATTTCCTTGATTTCAGTCAGATCTCTGGTCATTTCGCTCCAGCCGTACCAGAGCGCATAGTCGGGATTGGCATGGAATGTTCCCTGAAATGTCCTCATCCGGTGTTTTAGAAACATCACAAACAGTTGTTGTTCTATGTGAGTCGGCGCGTCGTGGAATGTGAGCAGATCCGGAAAAGCGTATGCATAGTTCTCGGGCTTCTTGAGTATGCCATCTTTGTACAGGGCGGCAACTATATGAATCGCCTCGGCCATCAGGCGGTCGGCCTCTTTGATCATTCGATCGCCTTTTGCCAATTCCGCCTTGGCAAAATTGATAGAATGGCACTGATTACAAGTCTTCACCATCTTGTTACGTTCATTCTGCCAGTCGTCTTGTGTCAAACGAGCAACATCGGCCGCCTTCGCAACATCCAACCTTGCTGTTGGTTTCCCAGCAGGGTCAAGCACGCCAAGAGCCTGAAGGACAGCGGTCCTATCAGCAGCCCACTGTTTGTCTTCAGGCATAGGGAGCCTCACAGCAAGGAATCCCCATGCCGTTCGAACAGCGTGGTTCCCCTCTTGCATGTGGCATGTCTGGCACGTGGGCGCTGCTGCATCTTCGGGGAGTATTCCACTTTGCTTCAGCAAGTACCTGACGCCATGTTTTGAACCTGAATACATTTCCCATTGAGCGTGGTCAAAACCCATGTGGCAGGTCTGACAGGCCTGGGGCTGGCTCGCTTCCTTGACGGAGAACGTGTGGCGCGTATGGCAGGCATCGCAGGAGGCAATTCCGAACCCAGCTCCGTTTTTTTTCAGAGTTTTTATCTCCTTTTCGGTCTTCGATCCTATTTTGTGGCATCCACCACATCCCTTCATACCCTCCATTAAGGCCATAGGCTGCATGTGAGCTGTGGGCATGGCCTTCATGGCAGCCCATGCCTTAGCGTGCTTTCCCTGCTTGAACTGGTCGACCTGTTTCTTGTGGCACACGGCACACGTCGCCGGAGTGGGAATTTTGACCTTGGCCACGTCCCTTGCCGATGTGTGCTTGCTTCCATGACATACGGAGCAGTCAATTCCAGATTTGCCATGCTTACTCAACTGCCAGTCAGAAACTATTCTGGGTGTGTTCTTCTTGTGGCAGTCCATGCATGTCTGAGCCAGGCTAGTGGATGCAACCAAGAAACTGACAAGCAAAACGCCGAACCCTCTATACATCAAAGCACCTCCTTGTTCTGCTTTCCTGGCCGAACTCTCAGGGCAGCATCGCACACCATTCAGCGCCCTTCCTCAGCCTTTCGCTTTCTGAGGCTTCAGCTACCATTCTCCTGTTTGTATAAAATACACTGAGTTGGTTTGATGTCAATAGCCGTTTCGTAGCTCCTGGATTTTTCTCTGTGGCCACAAATCTGACTTGCTGGAGAACATTTAGCCTTGCTGCGACCTGATACTCACGAAGTACTTACCACTCACGAATCATGATTGCATGCGCAATCGACTGTGTCAGATCAGCTCGGACACAGTCTCTGCCACCTTTTCCAGGAAGATTCTGTCTTCTTCCGTAAAGCGCGACAACTGGTGAGAGTCTATGTCTATTTCACCTGCGATACTACCACTTTTGAAGATAGGAACGACTATCTCGGATTTGACGTCAGAGCTACACGAAAGGTAATTCGCCTCCCTGGACACATCCTGGACAAGAAATGTCTCTTCTCTCTCTGCAGCCTGGCCACATATCCCTTTTCCGAAAGGTATTCTTGTGTGTTCCGTCTCCTCTCCGGCAAAAGGGCCGAGAAGGAGTTCCCTTTTTACAGATGAGTCCACGAGATAGAATCCGACCCAATCATAGTAAGCGACACTTTCTTTGAGCAACCTGCAGACATCCAAGAGCTTCTTTTCTGCCTCGACTGGTCCTTCGACGATCCTGCTTATTCTCTCCAACAGGGAATTGAAAAGCTGGCTCCTGCTCGAATCTTTGATCACTTTTTGTCTCCAAATGTTTCCTCGATCCAGGCCTTGATCTCGTCTCTTAGGTGCCGGAAGGCGGTCATTATTTCATCCTTAGTACCGTGGAAGTCCATGGGGTTCTCAAAGCTCTTGTGGAGTTGCATTACTGCCCGAGGGAAGAAAGGACAGGTTTCTCTGGCGTGGTCGCATACTGTGACAACGTAGTCGAATTCCGTATCCCGGAATTCGTCGATGCTTTTTGAACGATGTGATGATATGTCAATGTTCGCTTCGCCCATAACCTTTATTGCTTGAGGGCTCACCTCCGTGGGGTGAGTGCCAGCACTGCGAGCCTCGTACCTGCCGCCGCGCGTAGCTCTTAAAAGCCCCTCTGCCATCTGTGAGCGGTTGGAATTGTGGGTACAGATGAACAGGACTTTCTTCTTTGCTGCTTCTTGCATCGGGTCTGACTGTGTCTTCGATGCCGTCCGTCAGGTTCTGAGGGTCATCTCCACTGAACCCTCTGGGCAAGCGTCGATACAAAGGCCACAGCCGTAACAGTTATCCTTGTCTATGGCCAACTGATCGCCATTTAGTCTTCGGGCACCGAAGTAGCAGATATCCACGCACGTCCCGCAATTAGTGCACTTATCCGAGTCAGTTGTTTCAACGAGACTCCCTCTGTCGCATATCTCGCTTGGGTCCAGGAAGTATCCGCAGCAGTCGTCGCAGCAAAAACATATTCCGTCAGTCTCCGCAATGTGGGATTCGTTTCGGAAGGGCCTTGTTACCAAATGCTTCTTCTCCGCTTCCTTGAAAATGTCCTCGACCTCTGCCGGGGAGATCTCTTTTGTGCTCGTGTCGCCACTGCCCGCAATGTCACCCCTGAACATGAGACAGACATCGATGCGCGAGCGACTACACTGTCCGCGACTTTCACGGCATCCGCAGTTCATCACCCAGAATCGGTCGCGCCCATTAATCAGCTCTCTTGCCTGCTCACGAGTGCAAACATAATGAAAGGCCAGGTCTTTCTGATCCATAGTGCCTCCTGTGATCTGGCCGACTCCGGCCCAGGACATCGATTATGGACTCTTTTTTTGTATACTAGGGTGGTGGTTGCTCTTGTACCAACTTCTTCACAAATCGTTTCGACTCCTCAGTGTATCCCAGACTTCTATAAAATTCCCGTGCACCCTCGCGGGGGATATCATTGCTTATCTCTAGTCTGGTGCAGCCGGCCTCTTGCGCAACGATTTCAAGTGAGGTCATCAGGGCCCGGCCGATGCCAGAGCGCTTGTGTTCATTCTTCACCACGATAGTCATTATTCGTCCGATGTGTCCGGGTTCGTGCAGCATCTCTGTAATATGTAAATGGGCAACACCGAGAACCTTGTTGTCCAATTCTGAAACAAGGACAGTATCTCTATCGCTTTTATACAGTATTTCTATTTTTAGCCGTATGAACGCAGGTTTGATGGAGAACCCAAGTTCTTCCAGAAGACCGGCAACCTGGGTTCCATCCTCAAGATTGGCCTTTCTTATTTTGATTTCTTCCACGATTTCGCCTAACGATTGAATGGCACCATTGACATTCGGGGCGGTCCGGCCATGAGCAGTTGGTCGGGGCGAGAGGATTCGAACCTCCGACTTCCTGCTCCCAAAGCAGGCGCGCTAAACCGGGCTGCGCTACGCCCCGACGTTCTCCGTTTTGGTTAAGCTAGCACTCCGGGTTTGCTCTGTCAACTGGTTTGTGATGAGGCTTCTTGGCGAGTGATTCGTAGAACTGGTCCGGGGATTTCCCCATTGCTTTCTTCTCCATGGGGCATGGACTCGTGCCCCGAGCGTTCACTATTAGCTCGACCTTTTCAAGAGCCAGAAATAGAAGACCGGACTCCTCAAGTGCCTCCACGGCCGCCTTGCTTATCAAAGGTGTCAGTACCAGGTCCACCTTAGCATATATGCAGAGGAGGGCCGCGGCTCTTCCAACCGTCTTATCAAGAACCGTAGCGCCAGCCATTTCAGGATAGTGACTTTCTATGCATTCCATCAGGGGAATCAGCTGGTCGTCCTTGGAACGGAAGAGGACGCCTTCCCTGTTCTCTACTACGAGAGACCATGGACTGGACGCGAACTTTTCCAGTTTTTCGAGGAGTATTCTTTCCCGAGCTATGAGAAGGCTCTCCTGGCAAAAAGCTTGGCTATGAGAGGAAGAAGGGCAATCTGGATGGCTATTCCCGGGAGCCCCGCGATAAATGCGCTGGCCAAATAGCTGAATGGAGGTGATACTCGCATCAGATAAACCGCAAACATTACGACAATCCTGCCGGCGATGAGTGCACCGATCAAGGAAAGCCAGACATTGCCGTTTAAGCGGCGCCTGAGTAAGCCGGAGACAAGTCCATACGTTGTGATCTCCAGAGTGAGAGGAAGGAGGACAATCGCAGGAGGCATTCCTGAGAGCGCGAAGCTGATGATAGGGCTCAGGAGTCCAGCGACGAGGCCTGACCGCCACCCAAGAAGGAGGCCGGCGCAGAGAACGAAGAAATGCATTGGCAAGAATGTGCGCCCGGCCACAGGTCCTGCTATCAGATGGGTCGCCCAGGGGACTCCAACTGAAAGTGCAACAAAACCTGCCGTAAACCCTGCAAGGACAAGAGGTTTGGGTCGTTCAAAGACTGTTTCTTTTGCGACTGAAAGGTTTTGTCTGATTCTCAAGGCGACCTCCCGGGTTGCTTGTGAGAAGGGGTTGTTCCTTGTTGACAGGATACTTTTGGAAAAGGAAAAGTCAAGCCATATCCTGCACATTTTTCATCTTGACAATTTGCTAGTATTATATAATATATGAAGTACACAACAAATGATGAGTATATGAGGGAATTGACTAGAAAACAGGCGAGAGTTTTGGAATTTGTCCAGAAATTCATTATGGAAAGAGGCTATCCTCCTACCATAAGGGAAATAGGTACTCGGTTCAGGTTTGGTCCAAGGGCAGCAAAAGAACATTTGGACGCCATTGAGAGGAAAGGTTATATCAAGAGGAGAAAAGGTGCTAGAGCGATAGAGATTTCCTACCATGCGCGAGTCCGTTTTGAAGGGGTACCATTGGTGGGGAAGGTAGCAGCAGGAAGTCCAATTCTGGCCGAGGAGAATCTGGAAGGATATGTTGGACAAGAGGACTATTTTCCTCGCGGAGATAGAGTATTCTTTTTGAAAGTGAAAGGTGAAAGCATGAAAGGTTCTGGCCTATTCGAGGGGGATCTCGTTTTGGTTAGAAAACAAAATGTAGCGTCACAAGGGGATATTGTCGTGGCAAGAATTGGGGATGAGGCGACTGTGAAAAGATACCACGAGAAGAAGGGGAGGGTATCGTTGATACCTGACAACCCTGATTTCGATACAATTCATGTCCATCTTGATGAAGATTTTGAAATATTGGGTAAGGTAATAGGGTTGTGGAGGAAAATTTGATGGTGATTGTACCGCTCGCATTTGATTCGATGGGAGCAAGGGGGTCGTCATGCCTTGTAGAGGTTGGTGGGAAGAAGATTCTTATCGATCCAGGGGTAAATCTTGGTCCAAAAAGACATAAACTTCCTCCTCATCCTCTGGAAGAGGAGAGGAAAAAATCACTCTGGGGACGAATCAAATTGAGTGGAGAAGAAGCTGACATCATCGTTCTTACACACTACCATTATGACCACCTTAACCCTGAAGGGTATGATGTCTTCTATAACAAAACGATCTTCCTGAAACATCCTGAAAAGAATCTAAATTACAATCAAATGAGGCGTGCCTCTCTCCTTTTGGAAGATATTAAGAACAAAGTGCAAGAGATCGTTTTCGCGGATGGGGTAAC
The DNA here is from genome assembly GCA_004376575.1 of candidate division TA06 bacterium. Taxonomy (NCBI): domain Bacteria; species candidate division TA06 bacterium. Next base: position 29,417 of record SOJN01000094.1, read on the forward strand.
TATAAATATGCAAGACGTGACCATTTCTTTTTCTCAGGCTGTTCCTCATGGGATGGATACGAGAAGAGGATGTGTTATTCAAGTATTCATTGAAGGAGGTTCGGGAAGTTTTTTATTCACCTCTGATATTGAAGGCGCAAACCTTAATGAGCAGATTGATTTCATAATCGAAAAAAATCCAGACATCCTATTGATAGATGGACCGGCAATAACCTTCCCAGAGTGTCGCTCTCACAGGATTTCTGAAATAGTAGAAAAAACAGATATAAAAAAGATTGTGATTGACCACCACATTATGAGAGAAACTAATTGGAAGGAATATATTGAAGATGCGTATATGGTTGCAAGAGAGAAGGGAGTGGAGATTCTTTCTGCAGCAGAATTCAAAGGAGAAGAAGAAGACCTGCTCGAAGCAAGAAGAGTGGAATTGTATGAAAAGTATCCAATATGAACGGGGAGATCAAAATATGTTATTTCCTTGCCTCATAAAGATCTTGCTAGAAATTGCTTCGGCTCGCTACGCAGGCCTCGCAAAGACATTTTTTTCTCAATGAGTGACGGTAAAGGATTTACCATGAGGACCACCCACACCATCTTCCACTCCCTTGAGGGAGGATGTTATTATTCAAGAATTCAGATCTAAGATTGACGATTGAAAGCAACGCTTGCGGGGAAGAATGAGAAAGATTATTCACATAGACATGGATGCTTTTTTTGCTTCCATTGAAACAGTGAGCAATCCCGGCCTCAAAGGTAAACCAATAATAGTATGCGGGAATCCAGAAGGTAGAACTGCAGTTGCATCGGCCTCCTATGAAGCCAGGAAATTCGGGGTGAAAGCGGGGATGGGGCTTCCGGAGGCTCTCAGGCTTTGTCCCAGGGCAATTCTTGTCGAAGGAACCCCCTCAAAATATATTACTACATCATTAAAGCTATTAAAGACGCTCAGCAAGTATTCGGATCTTCTGGAAATATTTTCGATCGATGAGGCTTTTCTTGACGTCACCAATACAGAGCATCTTTTCGGAGGTGCCAGAACGATATCTAAAGAGATAAAAGAGTATGTGGTGAATAACTTTTCAGTCACCTGCTCAATAGGAATTGCTCCCAATAAACTTCTTGCTAAGCTTGCCAGTGGGTTCTCAAAACCTGATGGACTTTCGGAAATCCAACCAGAGAATGTATCACAAACCCTGGAAAATATCCCTGTGCAGGAGCTCTGCGGAATTGGGGAAAAGACCAGAGAAGTATTATCCAGGTTGGGAATAAAGACCTGTGGTGAACTTGGACGGTTTGATGTGAGGAAACTTGAGAAAGGGTTTGGAAAGGGGGGTAGAATTTTTCGTGATATGGGGCTCGGGATTGACAACTCTTCCGTCCATCCCTATTACTATGAGTCTGAAACAAAGTCTTTTGGACATACCATGACATTGCAGGAGGATACAAGAGACTTAAGCTTGATATTGAGACACCTTCTTCAACTGTCAGAACAGGTTGGAAGAAGGCTGAGGAAAGAGAATTATGCTGGGAAGACAATCACAGTTGTGATCCGATATGAAAACTTCGAAACACTTACTAGACAAAAGACATTTGATCTCCATTTCGACGAAGGGCTTCCAATATACAGAGCCGCAAAATCAATCTTCTTGAGGGAGTTTGACAGGAAGAGGCTTCTTCGGCTGATAGGTGTGAGCGTATCAAACTTGGTTAAGGGGAAAAAGCAGGAAGAACTTTTTAAAAAACAAAGAAACGAAACTTTGATAAGAACTCTTGATGATATTAATGATAAGTATGGTGAATTTGCTGTGACAAGAGGCAGCATTCTTTATACTGGTAGAAAGCAAAGCATAGTTCCCTTCGGGCTCATCAAACAAAAAGGAGCTTAGACAATGACAAGAATCGGCACAAGCGGATACTCCTTCTCTGATTGGAAGGGGCCCATTTATCCCAAGAACATCAAAGACCCCAGCCTTCTCCCTTACTATGAGATAGAACTGGGGTTTGACACTGTGGAGATTAACTTCACATATTACAGACTCCCAAATGCCAGGACTACCGAGGCTATGGCGAAAAAGGTCTCGGACAAGTTCACCTTTGTCGTCAGGTCAAACAAGGATATGACTCATGAAATCTGGTCAGACAAGAAAAGAACTGAGATTATCGACAACTCGGACGTCTTCACTCAGTTTATTGAAGGTCTCAGACCCATGACTGAGAAGAATAAGCTCTCATGTATACTCCTTCAGTTTCCTGTCTTTTTCCTCGCGAGTTCCAGGAATGAGGACTACATTCTACAGTGCAAAGACAGATTAAAAGGGGTTCCTGTGGTGGTCGAGTTCAGGAATAAGGCCTGGATCAGGGACAGGACTTTTGATTTTCTCAAAAACAATGAACTCGGGTTCTGTATCGTTGACGAGCCGCCGCTTCCCAGACTTGTTCCCTACAAGCCGATTGCCACGTCCGGTGTTGCCTACTTCAGGTTTCATGGCCGGAACAAGAACTGGTTCAGAGCAAGCCGGGAAGAAAGGTACAATTATCTCTATTCAGAGGAAGAGTTGAAGAAATTTGTCCCGGATATAGAGAAGATGGCCAGGAGCGGCCTTAACACTCTCGTATTCTTCAATAATTGTCATGCAGGATCGGCTGCAAGGAATGCTCTGATGATGAAGAAATTCCTAGGCCTCCTAGACGAGTTCTCTCAGGGTCAGAAGTATGCGATAGGAGAAGATGAGAGGGAGCCCGGAATGCTCTTCTGAGGGGATTGGTCGGCCTTCTTACCATCCGATTTAGTCCTGAGCCTGAAATAGGCGAGGAGGAGTGCCACCATAGCAGTGGCGACAAAGATGAAGAAGCCTTTGGCAAATTTCTCCATTGGTTATTTCTGAGTGTTGGAGCCGAGCCTGAAACCTTACCTCTTCAAGAGAATAGTCTTTGAAGTCCTGTCAAAAACGGTTCTGCCAGATCTTGAGCACCTGAGACTATAGAAGTATATCCCATTCGGTACAGCATTCTGCTTGGAGTCGCGTCCGTCCCACTCTACGACCTGGTATCCTGCGTTCTCTATGCCGTTTTTCAGAGTTCTCACAAGTTGTCCTGCAGAGTTATAGATCTTGAGCTCAACCTTGCTCCTGGCAGGCAGTTCGAGTCTCAAGGAAGACGTCTCTGAGAATGGGTTCGGATACGCTTCAGACATACCGTAGAAGAGCGGTATCCTTCGCAGATACGCTGACTCTTCCGCACCCACCTCGGGACAGAAATAGACTGTTGCCTCATCTATGTACCAGCCTTCCTCGGTGACATACTTGTCTGAACCGAAATTGAATCTGAATAGGACCGTCCCGGAATATGTGCCGATATCAAAAGTCTCGTACCGCCAATCGTGTGATCCTGAGAAACAGGGTGTCCCGGCAGGAAAAGGACTGTCGAGATTGTCGATTATGGTGTACTGGTATCCTCCCTGTGGAGTGATCTGAGTCCAGTTGCTTCCGCCATCAGTCGATATCTCGACAAATCCTCCATCCCATGCGCGTGTGGCATTACGATTCTCCGCATCCATCCGGTGCCAGAAACCTAACACTGACCCCAGCTCAAGGTCGATAGAGGGTGTGATGAGCACGGAATGGTTGAGGTCGTCATAGTTGCTACCGTTCGGTCCGCCGCATTTCCAGGATGTGGAGTCCAAAGGATTATAGTTTCTGAACTGTGACATGTGCCACTCATCGACATATCCACCGCTGCCCTGCTGGTGTACCCAGTCGCCCTGTCCACTCTCCATGTCGTCATAGAAACCTGCGCACACCTCGAAGGTGTGATAAGACTGATCCGGAGGTTCATAGCTGGTATTGGAGCCTCCGGAGGAATCCACGGCCACAATTCGATAATCAAAGATGTCAGACGTGTCCGCTCCAGAAGCGAACTGCGCAAAATAGAGATCAGTACTCGCGAGCCGCTGCATGGGGATCGGAACCTCGTCCAGCCCGTTTCGCTTGTATTCAAGAGTGACCGATTCAAGACCCAGGTTGTCTGTCACTTCTACAATGGCAGTGGCCGGCCATGCACTCAGGGGCATGTCCATAAGAGGATCATGGACTATTGTCGGGGCCACGGTGTCGCTACCCACGTAGAATGAATATACACTGTCGTCAGGCGCACCGATGGGTGATGTCATACAAAGGAGCGACATATAATAATTGACTACGGTTCCTGCTGGCTGCGCAGGTATGAACGCCTCGTATTCGTCAGGATTCCCCGTACTGTCCATGGCCATCTGCGTGTAATTCGTATCCGGTGCGATGGTGTAGAGAAGCCATATCGTATCCTGGAAAGGAATAGTCGGCACAATCTCAGCCAGGATCTGGTAAGGGTTAAGAGTATCTTCAGTGTCCGGCAGAGGAGTATGGTCTACGGTTGCCGGTCCTGGCCCGATGCCGTGCTTATCAAAGGCCAGATAGATGACGCAGGCATGTGGAGTGCCGTCCCCGAGATTATCGTTGTCGTCATCTGCTATGAGGACCTCGATAAGGTAATCTTCAAACAGGATGGCTTCACCGTACAGGGCATATACCCACAAGCTGTCTGTGAGGGTACGACCTTCGTACGTTCTCAGGTCCCACATTGCTCCGCCGATGATCAAACCATCGTTGTGAGATTGGCCGATGAAATCCTCGGGGTATCTTCTGTTATTGTCGAGATTTCGAAGGTAGCCTCCGTTGAAGACGAGTCCTCCGTCACCCAGATATGGGTCATCATTGTTGGTGCAGGCGCCGTAGTCCGCGAAACCCTCGTGCATTGCGGCAAACTGCTGACCGCTTCCAAAACTGTAAATGTGGTCGATTATTCCGTGAGTGTATTCGTGATAGATTACGTCGCTGAAAAGGGCGAGATTCCTGAACCCTCCGGGGGCGTTGCTCCCTTCTCCGAAGTGGATGTCTCTTCCGTCATAGAAGGCGTTGTCATAGTTTGTGCCGTATCTTACTTCAGCAATCATCTGATAGTCCATACCATTGAAATAGAAAGGTGCACCCTTAATCCAATCGTGTATGAATACCACATGATAATACATGTTTATCTCGTCCATTAACCCATCGCCCGGCGCCGTCCACGCCCAATCGTGCGGAGAAGATGTCAAGGCGCTGTCAGAATGGAGTGCCTCAGGCCCGTCCTCATACATCACTCTCACGTAAAGACCGGACAACTGTGACTGAATGGGATATAGCCCCGCTGGACCGACTTCAATGGAATAGTCACCTATGAGGTCGGTGTTGTCCTGCCCTATGCTGGGTACTGTGACCGTCTCATGGGCGTAGGGCATCTCAACAGGAGTCTCATCGTAGAATTCCGGGAGCATAAAACCGGTAACTGTGCCTGAGACGGCGTCGAATTTGATTTGATTCTCAGAGTGTATCACCTCGTTGGAGTGTGCATCCACAAAGACAAGCCAGTTACCCGGAGGCGACTTAGTTCTCATTCTGGTAGTCCATGCCAGATGGTAACGATGAGGCATCACAGACTCATCTGGATATACAAGGAGTTTGGTTTCAACCAGTTCATCAGTTTCCTCTTTGAAATCGACGCTCTCTTTGGCAGTCCTTACGGCAGCCTGCTCAGATACTGATGGACTGGCATTCACATCAACATGTGGAAAGCATTCCGAGCCGAACAAGAGAAGGTTGCCGTTTTCTGCAACTCTGAAGTGCACCCTGCCCCCGTAGACAGGGACACCTTCGTATTTCTGATCAAAAATGACGTACCACTTTCCTCTGAGCGTCTTTCTGGAGACAGCGAGATTGCTTTCCTTGATGCCAAATAGACTCTCGTTTGCTCTCAAAAAGGAGCGGCAAGCCTCTTCGATATTTGTTTGGTCAACCGTTGCCGTGATTTTCAGACCTGAAAGGAGCGCTCTGTGTGGTATGTCCCTTACGGTGTCCCAGCGCAGTGTCCATTCGACATCATACTTTGAGGTGAACTCCTTCCATTTCTCTGGTACGGGCGTTCTACCGCCAATAGTGACGTAGCGCGACTCCCCTGGGGCTGTGTAATGGTCGGGAGTCTTTTCGCTTCTAAAGCCTTCAGCGTGAAAGGCGAACAATACGGTCAAAGATACTGCAAACAACAAGGTGAGACCGCGAAATTTCATCAATACCTCCGTTTGATGGGGTTTGGAATATCTTCGCTGTGGTTGCAGGTACAGAATACATGAGGGCTCCTAACCTGTCAATCCAATAAAGTAGAGCAATTTGGCCCAGTTCAGAGCTTGATTTTCCTTGCGAGTGTGGTATGATTAAAATATGGGATACATATGTCTGGTTTCAGACTCTGGCCTTGGAAAATGGAGGATTATATGAAAGCCATTTCGTTTCTGGTGATCGCCCTGGCGAGTTCATTGGTTCTCGCTTCAATATGTTCTGGTATGGAAATCGTGCAGTCTGTCCAGTTCTCGTCCAATTCTCTCGCTATTTCTGATTTTGAAGGATACGCCAAGATTAGACTGAAGGGGTGCGACCTGACTGATGAAGTTGGCAAGCCGCAATTACCTATGAAGACGATTCTGATCTCCGTCCCCCAGTTTGCGAATGTTGAGGGCATTAGAGTCCTATCGACTGAGAGTGAAGATGTCCCGGGCAACTATCTCATATTTCCAGCACAGCCCCCGCAGATTCTATCCATGGAGAGCGTTACTCAGAAGCCCGTTGAATTCGAAGAACCGGACCTTGAGGTCTATTCCTCCAGGAACCCCTATCCGGGTAAGCTGGGGAGCGCGGGCAGAACAGGAAATATGCTTGGGTACAAAGTCCTCGGTGTGACTCTCTATCCTGTTCAGTACACCCCATCTGAAGGTAGACTGACAATACACAAGCGACTGGAAGTGAGAATCGAATACAGTATTGAGTCTGGCGCGCTAAGACTGCCGGGCAAAAGGTCTCCCACTTCTGAGCGGTTCTGCAAGAGTGTTCTCAAGAGCCTGGTATTGAACGAGGAGGAGTTGGAGAGTGAGGAGCCTGTTTTTGAACCAGTTGTCACCATGCTCCCTCCAGATGATTATGAATATGTGGTCGTCACATCTGCAGTATACGACTCGGTCTTCCAGCGTCTGGCAGACTGGAAGACGAAAAAGGGCGTTCCAGCAGATGTGGTTACAACCGAGTGGATATACTCCACCTATTCTGGTTGGGATAACGCCGAGAAGATCAGGAACTTCATAAAGGACGCGTATGCAAACTGGGGAACGATATGGGTTCTTCTAGGCGGAGACACGAACATAGTTCCGGATAGGGTAGGCTTTGCAATGGAATGCGAAGCGGGGTTCGACCCGGATGAAGACAGCATAAGAGCCGACCTCTACTATTCGGATCTGGACGGAACGTGGGACTCAAATGGCAATCATATTTATGGCGAAGTTACCGATGGTGTCGATTTGTATACTGATGTTTTTGTGGCCAGGGCTTCGGCTGAAGACCTTTCAGAGGTCCAGGCTTTCGTGAACAAGGCTCTGACGTATGAGAGAAATCCAGTCACAGATTATCTGACCAACATGGCCTTTTTCGCTGAGGTTCTCTGGAGCTTTCCTTACACTGATGCCGGGGTCTTCAAAGACATGATAGATGATGGTTCCGTACCGGCGAGATTTGACATTAGAAAGTTGTATCAGCGGGACGGGACCGAAAACAAGGATACTGTTGTCGCTGAGATCAATCGAGGCCAGAACATCATGAATCACGCCGGTCATGCCAATGTCTACATTATGTCGGTGGGGTCGGGTGCGCTCCGCAGGGGAACTATGGACAGCCTTGTTAACGGTGACAGAATTGGATTTCTATACTCTATTGGCTGTTATCCTGCCGCATTCGAGGACGACTGTATAGCCGAGCATTTCATAACCAATCCAAATGGCGGTGGTATGGGTTTCATAGGTAACTCGAGATATGGCTGGGGATCTCCCGGCAATCCAGGATATGGGTTTTCTGACATGTTCGACATCGAGTTCTTCAACCAGCTTTTCAACAACAACGTCGCCAGGATTAGTGCTACTCTGGCTGCTACCAAGGCTGCGTATGCTCCCAAGTCTCATGGGGAGAACATATACAGGTGGCACCAGTATCAGCTGAACGTTCTGGGTGAACCGGAGATGTTCGTCTGGACTGACTCGCTCAGCACCCTGAGTGTCCGCCATCCGGACTCGATTCCGATGGGAACTTCAGGCTTCGCCGTGACGGTGGACGACGGGCTTGTGCCTGTTTCAGGCGCACTCGTGTGTTTGATGAAGGACAGCGAGGTCTATGAAAGAGCTCTTACTGACGGTGCTGGACAGGTATCTTTTGGTGTCTCGCCGGCTTCACCCGGGCACATTCAGGTGACGGTAACAGCTCAGAACTTCCTTCCCTACGAAGATAGCACAGCGGTTTTCTCCACGGGACCATTTGTGGAATGCTTCAGGTTTGGCATTGTCGATTCGGTTGGGAACAATGACGGTGTTTGCAATCCGGGTGAGAAGATATGGTTGGGCGTTTCTGTCAAGAATAGTGGAAATCAGGCAGCGAACTCAGTTGATGGTGTTCTTTCCAGTAGTGATCCTTTTGTCAGTCTTGAAGAGACCCTCGCTACGTTCGGAGACCTTGGTGCGGGCGACACTGCACTGGGGATTCCTCAATTCGAATTCTCGATTGCGCATGCTTGCACAAACGGGCATGTCGCGTACCTGACCCTGGAGACGAGTGATAACTCGGGTCACAATTGGTCTGATGTTATTGGTGTGACAGTCGCGACACCAGTCCTTTCATGTTTCGGTTACAACGTTCAGGATACTACTGGAAACGGTAACGGGATTCCTGAACCCGGAGAGACTGTTGACATGTTGGTCTATGTCAGGAATTCAGGTTTAGGAAGAGCGAGGGGCGTGACGGCTCTCCTTTCGTGTGACGATCCCTTCATTTCGCTTCCGGGGTCTCTTGCCAATGTTGGTGATATCGAGCCAGGAGAGAATGGGTGGGCCCGGTTTGTTGTGAGCATCGATGCCGGATGCCCGGAGCCTCATTTCCCGTGGCTTGACATCAATATGACTCCTTCTGATTGGGAGACTAACTCGGACAGCCTGTTGTTCGTTGTGGGAAGTCTTGGGCTTACCGATGACGTTGAAAGCGGTGAAGGAGACTGGACCTATGAGGGGCTCTGGCATATCACGGAACACAGGTCTAACTCTGCGACCCACTCCTGGTATTGCGGGCATGAGGACTTGTGGTACTACGACGACCAGATGATTGCCTCGCTCACAAGTCCGCCCTTTGTGATTGGACCAAATCCTTATCTCAGTTTCTGGCACTGGTATAACATGCCCATATACGGTTCCGATGGACTCTATATTGAAATAAACACAGGCTCAGGATGGGAATTGATACACTTTAAAGGCTGCGGAGGTGCGCTTGACTCGCTGCTCCCGGGCAACGTGTGGTTTAAGGATTGGTATGATCTCTCATCATATAGTGTAGGTGACTCAGCACGGATCAGGTTCAGGTTCTTCAGCGACCTGGCTGATGTGGGCGAAGGGTGGTATATTGATGATATTAACATTGGCGCTGAGTGCACGGGCATCGCCGAGGTGATCAGGCGGAGGGCGCTGGGTGGTCCACCAAAGCTCTACCAGAACGTGCCCAATCCGTTCACAGGGACGACGAGGATATATGCGAATAATCCTGCTGCTGGGAAACCAACAGTAAAGGTCTACGACATAGCGGGAAGGCTGCTAAACTCTCTACCGATGATCACAGATGGAACCGGCAAATTCGCTGCTACATGGGACGGCCGAACCGCTGATGGAACCCTCGCACCCAGCGGCACCTACTTCTACCGGCTCGCCCTACCCAGCGGCCCCACAACAAGGAAAATGATATTGATTAGATAAGAACTCTCCTTGGCGGAAGGGGGCAGAGGCGTTGCCCCATGACGCGAGACGGGAGCAATCGGGTGAGCGAGACCACAGAGAGCTATCGTGAAACAGCCATCACCAGGAGCTAGCGAGGTGAAAGTATGAAGCTGAAGGAACTGATTCTGAAAGAGATTGAGAAGGTCCCTGAGGAGTATCTTGCCGAAATACTCGATTTTATACGCTTCCTGGAAACAAAGGGATGGGGAGAGGGGATGGGTACGGCGGTTGCGAGCGAAACGTCCCTCAGGAAAGACTGGCTAAGACCTGAGGAGGATGAAGCTTGGCAAGATCTGTAAAAGGAGATGTGGTAGTTGTGCCGTTTCCATTCTCGGACCTAACGCATGCCAAAAAGCGTCCTGCCTTGGTTGTCGCGGAGTTGGAAGGGGATGATCTAATTCTTTGCCAGATTACGAGTCAGCAGATCAGCGACAGATATGCGGTTCCGATTGAAGAAAATGACTTTGAGAGAGGGACACTCAGACAGAAGAGTAATGTGCGGCCGAGCCGGATATTCACGGCAGACCGCCATATTGTCTTGTATCGTGTTGGCCATCTCAAAAGTGGGAAGACTAACCAAGTCATAGAGACAATCCTGGATATTCTACGCCAGTGAATTGGGCGACCTCTGGCAGAGCGTACATAGACTTCGCGACCTTCACAATCTCCCAGCTCTTGCCTACAACAGTTGCGTCTTGACATTTCTTTTGCTCTGGTGTTTAATTCTCATGCAAAGGCAGAAGAGGCGCCTTTTTCGGGAGCGGATCAAATAAGGAGGAGATGATGGGCGCAACTCTCCGAAGTCGTGTGATCATGTCCCTTGTATTTGGGATTTGTTTCTTGTTTCCTCTCACACCCCAGCCGTCCCTTGCCCAGATCACCTTTGAGAGGACGTATGGCGGGGCCATGGAAGATAGAGCCTTCTGTGTACAGCAGACCGCCGACGGAGGTTATGTTCTGGTCGGACTGACATCGTCCTTTGGTGCAGGATTTGAGGATGTCTATGTTGTCAAGACTGATTCCATAGGTGATCCCATCTGGACCAGAACATACGGAGGCTCATCCTTCGACGATGCTGCATTCGTGGAGCAAACGAATGATCGTGGATACATTATCGCTGGGACAGCCTTTGTGATTGCTGACAGCGCCTTCAGGATCTATTTGATCAAGACGGACTCTCTTGGTGACAGCCTGTGGACTCGCACTTACGGCAACTCACTGGCAGATTTTGGCTCCTGTGTACGCCAGACCAAAGATGGGGGCTACATCGTCGCAGGAGTGTATAGTTACAATGATGTCTATCTCATCAAGACTGATTCCGTGGGGGACAGTCTGTGGAGCGGGGTCTACGGCGACTTCACCCCAGAATATGGGTACGGTGTACAAGAAACAGACGATGGCGGTTACATAGTAGTGGGGCGGTACTTCGCTGGGCCACGTAACGATGTCTACCTGGTAAAGACCGACTCGATCGGAAACGCCCTTTGGACGAAAACCTACGGAGGGGATGATAGCGATGTTGGGTATTGTGTGGAACAGACTGGAGATGGTGGATATGTACTCGTGGGGTATACATCTTCTTTCGGGGCAGGACAAGAAGATATATATCTGATCAGAACTGATTCCTCTGGTGATACCTTGTGGACCAGGACTTATGGAGGTAATTCGCTTGACTGGGGTTACCTTGTGCACGAAACCTCCGATGGTGGCTATGTTATCTGCGGCGGCACTTGGTCTTTTGGCCCTGGCCATATAGACGCATATCTGATCAAAACTGATTCCTTTGGGGATACCATTTGGACCAGGACCTTTGGTGGGTTCAGTGAGGACTGGGGCAGTTGCGTTCAGATTACTGACGACGGCGGCTATGTAGTCGCTGGATGGGCTGCTTCGTTCGGTGCTGGGAACTACGATTTCTACCTGATCAAGACAGACAGTCTCGGACGAGTGCTGGGAATCCAGGAACAAGACCGAAAATCGAAAATCGAAGATCGAAAATCGCTGCAGAATCAGCCAAATCCATTTCACGGTTCCACTCTAATCTCATACTCGATGGCAGTACCTGCTCAGGTCACCCTCAAAATCTACGACATCATTGGGCGCCTGGTGGAGACCCTTGTGAATGAGACTCAAGGACCAGGCCTACACCGAGTGCGTTGGGATGCCAAAGATCAACCCTCTGGGATCTATTTCTACAGGCTCAGGGCTGGCGACTTCACGGCCGCCAAGAAAATGATCTTGGTGCGCTAGTGGATTCATAGAGCAGGGATGGTGTCTCGAAGTCAAGTCAGGGATCCCGAGCACTTCGGGAAGCTCAGTGTAAACTATATCGAGGGGAGCTCATCGAGAGGCACTGTCCCCACGTTTTTTATCTGACTGTGCGGCAGGGCCCGAGCCAAGCTCATATGCACCGCCTTTTGGTTGAATACTGCGGATCACTACCCGACCTTGAATAGGGGGAGACTGTGAGAGGAATTATCGTCTTTGTATTGTTTGTAATGATCTTCGCTCTGAGTTCGGCCAAAGCCGAGGACCTGAGTCTCCTGTACAACGAGTTCAGAGTGCCGACATACGAAGTCAGGAACTTGTCCGTTTCAGGCCGGGAGATCTTCTACGCATACAAAATGGGAGACCATTATATGGTCAGTTCACATCCCTCAGTAAGCATCTACTGGGTCAAGCAAACGCCCAAACTGAACTGGTGGTTGGATGAAGGTGCTTTTCTTGGAGTTCACAAGAGCGAGAATGCTGATTTGGAGACGGAGTACGGTAACCACCTCCACGCTGCGGGGCGTGTGTATCTTACTAGTTATCAAGGGGTGTTTGTCAAGGCGCGGATCTACACACGCTATCACAATGACTGGGACGATTATGTCTCGCTCCGGGCAGGACTGGGCGTGGGAAGAGTCACCGAAGTAACATCCGTTGCGCGCGCCATTGCCGCTTCCAGGGAAGTCTTCTCCGCATCGACTGGAGAGTTATCGAAAGAGGCCATAAAGGATGTTGCAGAGATGATTGACAAAAGGCGGGCCTACGTCGAAGACTTCAGAGATGAGTGGGAGAGCAGATTCTACGGAGACCTCGGGGAGCTGCTTGAGAGTTACGGCGCCAGTGAACTCAGCTTTGCTCAAGCCTTAAAACTGAGGGAAGTGATGTTCAGCCCAGTCTACAGAATCTCCCCGAAGCTTATTGGTTGGGAATTTGCAGTAGAGTATGAGAACAGTCTGACGTACGACGGTGCCTTCAGAAGAAGCAGGGGCTGGCTCCTCACTAATTTCCAATATGCAAGACCCATGGCGTTGAACCAGCAGTTTCGGGCAAGCTTATATCTTTCGCTCCCGTTGGGGCAGATGGACCTGCGTAGTGAAGGCCAGGTGTCATATACCATAGACCACAGTTACAACTGGACTTCCTATGCGAGAACTGGCCTGAGGCTAAAGGCACCTGTAGGAGAGACCGCATCCCACCACTACGAGATCTCGCTGGGAACATACCGCGGAATGAGCACCGACCTATGGGTTCACGGAGGGGCCTCAGTCTCGAAGGAAGAATTCTGGACTGAAAGCGTGGAGCTCGAAGCTCACCTCGGCTTCACCTACTACATATTCTAGACAAAGAAGAGATCAGTCTCAATTCTCAGGCCATGTATGCACGGACACTAGAGTCCGATTTTCAAGATTTGATCGTAAAGAGGATCACGATACAATATGAGCCTAATCAAAGATCTTAGACCGGTAGAGGCACTCCATCTATTAATTCATGCCAGAAAAGAACTCGACAGGCAATTCTGGGGATTGCCGGATCCCAGACGAAATGCACAAACAAGTTCTCTAGTCGCTACTATCGTCTATCTAGCAAATGAAAGATATATTCAACCAAGAAAGCTCAGCTCTTGGGGAGAGCTTAGTTCTTTGGTTTTGCGGTCTATTGCTTTGCAACTAACTGAAAAAGGCAAAGAGATGCCCAGTTCATTGCGCACATATGAGATGAAATGTCTTGAAGCAATTGCTGAAAATCGTGCAAGGGATTTGTATCATGCGGTGAGGGATTTTGATTTTAGAGAGTTCTTGGCTAATGAGGGGCTTCTCAGAACACAGAGACGAAAAAGAGGTGTGTGGATTCTCAAATGGACACATACTGACTATTTGCCAACCGGAGAATATGAAAAAGCAATGCAAGAATTACACGATCTAAAATGGAAGATACAATCCGCCATCCGGGCTAAAAGCCAGGATAGATATCTAATTTCTATGAGTTACGCTTTTCCTAGTGTTGGATCAAATGCCGCTTTCTCAAAATACGCCAAGAAGACTGCACATCCTGTAGATCCTGATTATATAATTATTGCAGCACACGCAGCCAAAGGAGCGCGCAGGGTTGCGGATAGAGTCTATCGGAGCGAGCACTCAGGTTCGGGCGGATAAACATAAGCCTTGGGCTCAACCAAACCATCCTCCTAATCCTTCCTGTCTCTCTCGTTGTTTTCCAGCATCTTTCCATGCTCGCCTTCTCCGATGCGAAGTCTCAGATCTGAGATCTTCGTTCTGAGATACTAAAAGGTATCCTCAGTCGGCTTTGCCTCTCTTCTTCGGCGGGGTCAGGACAGGAAGGGCCAAAAATGTCTCATGCCAGCAACAATGTCTTCCTCCGTCGGCTGACGCCGACGAAGGATTCACATCCTTCTAGGAAGCTCACCGCGCTCCGCTTGTGACCTTCAAGAAGGAGTGGAATTCGCAACTGGCTATTCACAGAGGAAGCGAGAATTCTGTTTGAACAGATTTCTGAACTTTCTTTGGTCTCCTGACCTCGATTCCCCTTGAAATAGGCCCCACAAGAGTCCATAATCCACATTCGGGAGCGGAAGGGCCGTCTTCCCAAGGAGAAGACTAGGTGAAGCGATTTGCGGGCAAAGCCATCGACGGACAGATTGCTCTATTCACCCTTCTTGTCTGCGGTGTTTGTTTGCTGCTCTGCCTTGTTTCCAGTCCCTGCTTTGCCCAGGTCACCTTTGAGAGAACATATGGTGCAACCGCTCGGGAGTATGGCCACAGCGTCCAGCAGACCTCAGATGGCGGTTATATCGTTGCGGGGGACACGAAATCCTTTGGTGCAGGCCAGAACGATATCTACTTAATCAGGACGGATTCGCTTGGAGACATTCTCTGGACAAGAACCTATCGAGGTTCCGACCCCGATCGGGCCTACTCTGTCCAGAAGACTCGTGACGCTGGATTCGTCATCTCGGGGGAGACCATCTCCTCCGGCACAGGGGTTTATGATGTTTACTTAGTCAGGGTAGACTCTCTGGGAGACACGCTCTGGACAGCAACTTATGGTGGCGATGAGTCTGACGCTGGCTACAGCGTCCTGCAGACCTTGGATGGTGGGTATATCATTGCAGGAGAGACAGGGTCCTTTGGTGTGTTTGGAAGGGATGTTTACTTAGTCAAGACCGATTCTCTGGGAAATCTGGTCTGGGCTACAACTTGCGGTGAGGATTCCTCTGACGATGTTGGTCGGTGCATTGTGCAAAGCTCGGACAAGGGGTATGCAGTCGTAGGAGGGACACACTCTGTGTCGGGCTCAGCTGATGTTTACCTTATCAAGATGGACACTCTAGGAAATGTTCTCTGGACGAGATCCTACGGTGGGACTGAGGAGGATTTTGGGTTTTCTGTATTGCAGACTGCTGACGGTGGATACACTATCGCAGGATATACATTCTCTTCGGGTGCAGGATGGCACGATGTTTATCTCATCAGGGTGGATTCGTTGGGAGACAGCCTGTGGGCAAGAACCTACGGTGGCGTCAGCAGTGATGTTGCCTACTCAGCGGCGAGCACTTCGGATGGAGGGTACATCATTGCAGGGGCGAAGCAGTCACCAGGATGGTTTGATGTCTATCTGGTCAGGACGGACTCTGTTGGTGACACCTTGTGGACAAGGACCTATGGTGGATACTGGGATGATATGGGTCGCTCCGTACTGCAGACCTTGGATGGTGGGTTTATCGTTGTGGGAGCCACCTGGTCGTTCGGTGCTGGGAACTACGATTTCTACCTGATCAAGACAGACAGTCTCGGACGAGTGCTGGGAATCCAGGAACAAGACCGAAAATCGAAAATCGAAGATCGAAAATCGCTGCAGAATCAGCCAAATCCATTTCACGGTTCCACTCTAATCTCATACTCGCTGCCAGCAGCCACATGCGTCACTATTGAAGTCTACGACATCACTGGACGGCTGGTGGAGATAGTTGTAAATGAAACACAGAAGTCTGGCATCCATCAAGTCCGCTGGAACAGGAAAGCAAACTCCTGCGGCGTGTATTTCTACAGGTTGAAGGCAGGCGAGTTCGTCGAGACGAAGAAGATGGTGGTAGTTGAATGAAAGGCTCAGGAATCAGGAAAGGAACCTACTTTTGTAGATATGTTCGGATTTCTGTTCTCCTCGTGATGTTCCTCACTCCAGGTGTACTTCTGGCGCAGATTACCTTTGAGAGAACATATGGTGGTGGTCAATTTGATGCTGGGCGCTCAGTCCAGCAGACCTCAGACGGCGGGTATATCATTGCAGGACAGACTGAGTCTTTCGGCTCAGGCTTGGTCGATGTCTACTTGGTCAAGACGGACTCTCTGGGTAGTGTTCTCTGGGATACAACCAGCGGTGGTAGTTCGCATGACTGGGGGTTTTCAGTTCAGCAAACCCTTGATGACGGATATATCGTTGGAGGCGTCACATCGTCCCAAGGTTCAGGTCTGTTTGATGTTTACCTTGCGAAAACGGACTCATCGGGAAACACTGAGTGGGATATGACATATGGTGGAGCCCAGGACGATTGGGCAAACTGTGTTCAACAGACCATCGATGGTGGGTATGTAATTGCGGGGCAGACAGGGTCCTTTGGTTCAGATTTGGTTGATGTTTATCTCATCAAGGCGGACTTCTCGGGAAACATTGAATGGGACACGACATACGGAGGAAATCTCTATGACGGAGGTTGGCATGTTCAGCAGACCACGGACGGTGGCTACATCATCGCGGGCCAAACTGCATCCTTCGGTGTAGGCGGGGACGATGTTTACCTCATCAAGACAGACTCTCTAGGAGGAGTCCAGTGGGACACAACATACGGAGGAAGTCTCGATGACGGAGGCTGTTGCGTTCGGCAGACGAGGGATGGTGGCTATATCATAGCAGGACACACATCATCTTTTGGCGTAGGCGGGGACGATGTTTACCTGATCAAGATAGATTCTCTGGGAAACATTGAATGGGATACGACATGCGGCGGGACTTCCGAGGATTGCGGATATTCAGTCCAGGAGACCTTTGACGGAGGGTATATAGTTGGCGGATGGACGAAGTCCTTTGGTGCGGGTATGTACGATGTCTACTTGGCTAAGACAGATTCTGTGGGGAATCTCCTCTGGGATGTGACCTATGGGGGCTCATCTGATGACTGGAGCAACTCGGTGCAGCAAACCTCAGACAGTGGCTTCGTAGTCGCAGGATACACCAACTCTTCTGGTGCTGGCGGAGGTGATGTCTACCTCATCAAGACCGACGAGAATGGCCTGACAGGCATTGAGGAGACAGGCACGAAATCCGCAGTGCCCCATCGATCATTCCAACTATTCCAGAACCACCCAAATCCCTTCCACCACTCGACCGTCATCTCCTATGTTCTTCCTCAGGCCACTGAAGTCACTCTCGAAATCTACGACATCACTGGACGGTTGGTTGAGACGCTCGTGAATGAGAGACACGGACCTGGCATCCATCAAGTTCGCTGGGACCGAAAAACCAACCCCAGCGGTGTGTATTTCTATAGGCTAAAGGCAGGCGAGTTTGTAGAGACGAAGAAGATGGTGGTGGTTCAGTGATTCCGCCGGCGCATAGCCCACAAACAAGAAGGGTGCGGTAGTATGGAACACTTGAAGAAGAACCTCCTGACGGCTGTTATCCTGATACTCATGTTCCTTGCAGTACAGGCCCTTGCGGAAGAGACGGAGGAAGAATTCAGGAAGATTGAGATATCCAAGGGCTTTTTTGCCCCTTCATTCAAGGTCAACGGGGACAAGCTCGAGAAGAACGAGGTTGAGAGAATGGTGCTCTCTCTTGGGGATGAGGAGGCCACGGGACAGCTGAGGAGCTACAAACTCTACCACTACGCGAGCCTTGTTCCCTCGGGAGTGGGTGGGTTCCTTATGGGGTACTCCCTCGGTTATGCAGCATTTGGTGGTGAATTTCCGACGGCCGCGTTCCTTTCGGGCTGCGGTGCGACTGGGGTCGGATTCCTCTTGGACAGCGTTGCTAACAGCAGGCTTGCAGGATCTGTCGGTCGGTATAATCAGGTCCTCAAGGAGAAGTATGGCATTTCTTTAGTTCCCCAGCCCGGGACATCCCAAGGGCTCCTGTACCTGAGCTATTCATTCTGATCGCCGGGGTAGGGCTTTCCGCTTCTCTCCCTCGCTGGTGATCCGGCGCGGACACAAAAAGATTTGACATTTCCCACGAGACCTATACCGGGAATACTTGGGGACGGTGCCCCCGGCCTCGCCAGGGATCTCTATCTTTGAGACACGGAGAGGACACTTGACATTTTGACAGTTTCTGACGGGCCTGGTCCGCCGCCTTCTGGCTTTTCGTAGAGGTAGTCTCTCAAGGCGTTAGCCCGACGAAGCCACGGAGGGCGTAGTCGGGACCAAAAATAGCTCATGCCGTCTTTCGACGGCCCAAATAGCGGTATCCTCAGTCGGCTTTGCCGCCTAAGGATTAACTCTTTCTAAGATTCGACCTGCGCGAGCGCTTAAAACCTTAAAAAAGGTAATCCCATGGCTACCGCCACGGGATCAAAAATGCCACGTGCCGTCCGAGGACGGCCGAAATAGCGGTATCCTCGAGAGGCATAGCCTCTCAAGGACCAAAAATAGCTCATGCCGTCTTTCGACGGCATGGCTCTTTTTGGTACGCCAGGCAGGATTCGAACCTGCGACCTACGGATTAGAAATCCGTTGCTCTATCCAAACTGAGCTACTGGCGCATAAGAACTTACAAGAACTCAGTTTTCAGTTGTGCCAGATTTGTGCCATGTTTGGGTCAAAAACAGTATAGACCATGCAATCGGTAGACACAATGCAAATCTTGAGAACGTCAATAGGGATATGAAGTTGCTGGGATTCCTTACCCGACAGTCGTTTCCGCAAATTGCAGTGTTTCGAGCTATCGAAGTAGCACCATCTTCTTCGTGTAAGTGAAGTCGCCTGCCTGGAGGCGGTAGAAGTAGATGCCACTGGGATGACCATTTGTATGCCAATCGATGCAGTATGTTCCAGACTCTTGCGTCCTGTCCACAAGTGTCTTCACAAGTCTGCCAGCGTGATCGAATACTTCGAGTTTGACGTGAGATGGAAGGCTGAGATCATACGAGATACCTGTTTTTTTGTGAAATGGGTTAGGTGAGTTCTGCCAGAGCGCCCCTCGGTTCTCGCGTACGACGTCAGCATGCTGAATCGAACCATTGTTTTCTGACTCTGGACCTGAGCATCCCCCAAACGTACGAGTCAAGTTGGCCAATACCCCGTCTCCTGCCGTGTGAATCTGAATGTTCCCTCCGCCTAGCACTCCGCCTGCGGCATAGTACAGATTGCTGTCCGAGTCCCAGACATATAGGCTGAATTTATCTTTCGCATGGCCTGGCTCGCCTCTGTCTTCTACCTCGCAGTCGAATGTGTATTCACCTATCCCGTCAACTCGACAATCGCCAGAGAAATCTGCGGTCGTGTCTCCATAAACAATCAATGTGTGGATTGTGTCGCTGTGGACCTTCATCTCGATTCCGTGGTCGTTGAACTGGAGTTGACCCCAGGTAACACCGCCCTCTGAGTGCACATTGAAACCGAAAGTCCGCTTGTTCGCAGGTCCGAGTGGGTTGCCGGGAATCCACCCGCCTCCAGTGATGAGGCTGGTCGTCGTGACCACTCTCATCCCTCCGGGGTACCCGTAGGAGCTCCAGGAGTTCCAGCCGTAGACATAGATTCCAAATGGACGGTCCGCTGTTACGATGTGGCATCCGTCGCTCGCTTCAACAGTCCCGTGTGAGTAACCCGTCAAGCCTATTAGCGAGAAGATGCTTGGATTTATTGGACTCCCGTCAAAGAGCAACGACGATATGGCTATGGTTGGCACAACGATGCTGGTGAAGTCAAGCGTGTACCCCGCCGGGATCAGATAGATGTAGCCATCCAGAAACTGTTCCGTCGGAAGGATCAGAACCTCAAAAGGATCCCCTGGGGCAAAGGCCCACGAGTAGCCCGTAGCATACTGGGCGACGAGCACTGGTTTGTCGGCAACGATCTCAGTTGGCTCCTCTATGGTGACTTCAACCAGCTCTGCCCTGTTAAGGTTGAATGGAGACCCGGGAACGGGTGGCGTGAAACTCACGGTCGTGTTGTCTTCACTCCCCAAAACTCGTAAGGGGTCGCCCAGTGAGGAGCCAGGTCGCTCGAAAACGGACGTCAAAAAGCTCCGTCCCCAAGTCGCGACCGGGGTCATCTGCTCCACGAGGAAATCACAGCAGCAATGTCCTATGGGTATGTCTGCGCACTTGCACCCAGCGAACACCGCAACAGGCTTAGTTGACATAACCTGGCTGCCAGAAAGGTCCTGTTGATAGCCCGCCTGTAGCTGATAGGTATCGAACCTA
The DNA here is from genome assembly GCA_004376575.1 of candidate division TA06 bacterium. Taxonomy (NCBI): domain Bacteria; species candidate division TA06 bacterium. The sequence continues at coordinate 50,041 of SOJN01000094.1, forward strand.
TTCAACGTGATGTTGAAGGGTACCCCCGCAGGCTTGCCGTCCAGTGTGTTTGCTGACGGTGTGATAGTCACCTGGCTGTTGTCGGCTGTGCAAACTAGGGTGAACTGTGAGGGTGCTAGTGTTGGGTCCCAGCCCCTCGCGGATACAGTCTCTGGATACCCCAGGATGATATACTCATTTCCGAGGATATCCGACGGCAGGGCCATATATGCATCGCAGGAGGCCCCATAGGGCGCTCCCGGGTGGACGACATACACGCAAGCGTCATGGTCGCTCGTTACGTGAATCCCCAGATTGCCGACGATGCCGCTGCCTTGAACCTCCGCAGCCATAGGGATTAGAATCTCTGCCGCACTATGCGGTTGCACTGTGAAATCCTGCGACCAGTTGAGTCCTGGTATATTCACCATACCGCTGGTCAGGACGTCAGCAGTGACAATTATCAGCGCGTCCCTGTCGTACAGGTTTTCCGGAAAGGCTATCACGAAGTCTCTGCCCCAGCTGTCAGACATCCCGCTGAGTGACAGAGGTCGGTGGAGGTCTCCAGAGCGCAATGGCCTCGAATCTCTGTCCGGGGTCTGAAGGACAGTCCTCTCTACTCTAGCGTAACCGCCTATTCCGACATGACCCCCGTCGTGACGGTGGCCGCAAGAGCAGTCATCAACGATGTCTGTCGCTCCCTGTCTACCGAGGCTGACTCCCCGTATTCCCAGCAACGAACAGAAAGCGACCCCCAAGACAGCCAATGCAAGCTTCCCGCGTTTCATCTTTCTCTTCTCCTCCTGGTGACCTCTAACAACTCCTCTGGAGTGTCTTTTCAGGTTGCCAATAGCGCCCTGTGGCACCCGTGTGGAGGGAGCATACCCTGTTTTACCCTTGTATGTCAAGGGTTTTCGCCTGAAGTCCTGGACATCTTGATAGATAGAATGAGAGCAACTTACACAGGATTTCTGTAGGCTAACATAGGCCCTCCGCTGGTCAGCGGGTCCCGGGAATAATGTCACGCTTCGCTGTAAAGGGGACATGGATGTTGGATTTGGCTTCTTGCGCTCCCTCCGCCTGTAAGATTTGGGGACGGTGCCCCCGGCTTCGCCAGGGATTCCTATCTTTGAGACACGGAGAGGACACTTGACTTTTTGACATTTCTGAAGTTCAAATGGTGTGTGCCAGATTTGTGCCATGTTTGGGTCAAAAGTAGTATAGACCATGCAATCGGTAGACACCATGCAAATCTTAGGAACGTCAATTGGCGTATGGAGTTACTTGAATCGCTTACCCGACAGTCGTTTCCGCAAATCGCCCGATTTAGAATTAGAAATCCGTTGCCCTCCGGCGGAGTTTATGCTTGGCGGAGCCGAGTGCGAAGGATCTCTATCATAGTACGAGATTATCGAAGACTCTATCCAAACTGAGCTACTGGCGCAACTAAACGCAGATCTACGATCTGAGATCTCGTTATTATGACTTGTGTTAAGGTGTTGCGGTTGAAAGATAGCACCGCGGTTGGCGGATGTCAATACCCTCCACAAAGGACAGAGCAGGTATGAACAGGAATGACGAGCCAAGCATCCCCATTCCCGTATTCCCGAAATCCCGGGAATTCGAAAATGCGAAAATCCGGGAATGTGCAAATGTGGGAGAGTGCTTCTGGATTTTGGTTGTTTGGGCGTGTCAAAAATGTCAAGATGCCAAGGAGGGGTGTTATACACCATGGACCCGTTGTCCGTCGCGTTGGTTATTCGTCAAACATGTACTCAGCAATAATCTTGCCGAGTGAGCTGTCGAGGTTTCTGAGAATTGTGTACTGCTCTGCCGCAAGCCAGACTTCTCCAAGCCTGGCGTAGGCCCTCCCAAGATCACGATGACAGAATGCATCTTCTGGACTCAGGCGTGATGCTATCTCGTGGGCTCGGATTCCCTCGCCATAGAGTCCCATGCCATAGTAGGCCTCAGCCAGAGACGAGTAGGTGAAGTCATATCCAGGATCGATTTGGATTGCTTTCTTGAATTCCTCCACAGCATCGTCGTATTGTCCAAGCTTGGTGTAGGCTCGTCCTAAAGAGGCATGAGGAGACCCATAGTCTGGGGCAAGGCGTACATACTCTCGGTACTCCCTTGCAGCTTCCTCGTAGCGTTTGAGTCTCTCATAGATAAGCCCAAGACGAAAGCGTGCCCATATGTCGTCTGGATCTATACGGGTCCCCTTTAAGTACGATTCAATCGCCTCATCGTGCCTCTCTAGTATGCAGTAGGTCGAACCCAGCCTGAAGTGGAGACCGGCGTCTGAGGGTATGATACGGATGGCGTCTCTTAAGGCATAGATTTCATCATCGTACCGTTCCAACTTTCCGTAGCAGAACGCAGCTTCGATATAAGCCTCTGCATACTCCGGGTCCTTCTCAAACGCTTGTTCAAAGTAAGAAAGCGCCTCTCTGCGGCCCCTGTATATCTGGACGAGCCGGCCTGCCCAGTATAGATCTTCTGGAGAATCATTGGGCGGGTCTGAAGCATCCGATTTCCAAGGAAAGAAGCTGTGGTTCTCACCACTTAGTAGCGCTGGAACTATCGCTGCTGGAGCTGCAACCGTCAGTGTATTTGGTCCGGTTCCTATTCTGTCGTTTGCAACACCTACAACCTCCCCTTTCGTGTTTATGACAGCGCTACCGCTCCATCCGCCTACGATAGGAAGCCTGATCACCAATACCGTTCCTTTTTCAGGAATCTTTGGGGCAGCTTCTACGATACCCTCAAGAATAGTCCGCTCCCCGTCGTGGGGGTGTTGTACGAGGACCACGTGCTCTCCTGGCTCTGGAGGAGAAGAAGCAAGTGGGAGCGGGTGCAGGGCATGCCGCGGTACGGGTGCCGAGAGGAGTATAACATCCCGCTCTTTATCCTCGGCAAGAACCCCGTCAATGGGATAGATTTCTCCAAAGATAGTCCGGACCACCGTCCTGTTTGGGTCATGAACTACATGCGAGGCTGTAACCACTGCCCCATATTCGTTCACAATAAAACCGCTTCCCCAACGAATAAGCCTGCCTCTCCAATCCAAGGTTTGTACAAAAACAGTCGCGGGCTCGACCAGGTCGGCTATCGCAGTCAGCTCACCTTCTGTTAGTTCCGAAGAGACGGTTGGGATGGAGACAACCGAGGCGATACAAATGATCAGGAAACATCCGACAGCGCGGGGCGCGCTTTTGCCTTTCCCTGTCATAGATCCCCCCCCTTATAATCTGTGCCCTCTTGCCCCAAAAGTCAATAGGACGGCCCCGCGAAAGCGCTCAGAAGCAGATTTGGGAGTCAGGTTCCAAAAAACCAGCACAGACAGGGAATACTATGTGCGCACGTGCGCATATGCGCACGTGTGAACGTACTTTTTCCAGAGCTTCATTCGTCATGTGGGCGTCGCCTTCTGCTGGTCTGGCGCGTTCGGTACAGTTTTTCCGTGAAACCGCCTTCATCGAGGAATCGCTGCTCGAGTTGGCGCACCTGCTGGTCAAGCAGGTAGTTGGCTTGGTGGATCAGGCAGATAAGCGTGTTGGCAACGGTTTCGGGACTGTTTTCAATATAGGTCCTATAAGTTTCATAGGACCTATTCTGCCTGTAAGCCAGTTTCCGAATTGCTCGGGCCTTCGGGTGGTTTTTGTCCCAGAGCGCCAGCCCCCTTTGACGCAGAAAGTCCTCGTAGTCAAGGAGCAGCTCTTCAAGGCTGGCACGGGCTACGCTAGTCAACCTCAGTTCGGTCTTCTTCGATGTGCCCGATGCGACGCTACCTTCAGCAATATTCTGTTTGCCGCTCCGCGCCGCCTGAACCATCTGATCACGCGTGCGTGAACGCCGTTCAATGAAGTGGTCGCAGAACACCACAGTCGCGTCGTAGATGATTTCTGCTGTCTGATAGGACTTGAGGTTGCGGTAGCCCCCATGGGGATCAATGAGCCTTGGTCTTCCGTTGCTATCCCTATTCCACTTGTCAGGTAGGCCTATTTCTCTTTTTTCCTCCTCTGCCATCATCCTCCTTGTGGATTCCGCCCGCCTGGACAGGCCGTTGGGGTCCGGCCTTGACATTCTTGCGCTATCCGTGGAGTTGTTGTAGCTTATTGCCCAATAGCACGCACATGATTTTCACAAGCTCAGATCTACGATCTCAGGTCAAAATAGCACTACGGTAGGCGGATGTCAATACCTTCCACAGAGTACGAAGGCGGAGCCATCAAGGGCGAAGTCGGGGCAAAGTACAAGGTCTGGGATTGCAGGGTTTTCGTTCTACGTTCTGCGATGTACGTTCTAAGTTGTGAATTGGTTCTGATGACCACCTTCACCCAAGGTTTCTTAGCCTCAGGAGTATCTCAACGTACGCAAGCACCACTCTAGCGGAAGGCGGCATCTTGTCCCGGAGACGAGACTTAACGTAACCAAACATGATGGAACGCAGGCGCTGCTTCACAATCACCAGATTTCCATCCATGAATTCGGGGTAGATACGTATATATTTGATAATACACTGAAGCTGATAATAGACCATCTTGGTGCGGTCAAGGCTTATGTTGCCAGGATGCTGTCTCCGTATTGCGGCGGGATAGTTGGAACATACAACCTTGTATTTGAGCATAAGCCGAAACCAGAGGTCGTCGTCGTGGTTCCTTATCATCTTCTCGTCAAATCCCTTCATCTCTATGAAGATAGATTTCCTCAGCGTGACAGTGTCTATACCGATGAAACTCTCACTAAAGAAATCTCTCGCGATACGGCCCGATGGCAATGGTGGCACACGGTGAACTCTCACCGGTTCGGGAGACAGCCGACCGTCAATGCTCATAACATATTCATCTGAATAGACCATACCTACATCCGGCTCTCTTTCAAGAATCTCTACCTGTTTTTCGAGCTTCTGCGGTCTCAGGAGGTCATCGCTGTCAAGAAAGGAGATATACTTCCCCCGGCAAAACGGCAGAGCGGCATTCCTTGCGCCGGCAGGTCCTTTCTTCTCATCGAGATAGACATATCTAAAGCGGTCGTCCCCCAAGGAATCCACCACTCGTTTCGTCCTTCCTTCATCCTCGGAGTGGTCGTCCATGACTATTGCCTCGAAATCCTGGTATGTTTGCTGCAGGACACTATTGAGAGCCTTCCTTAAGATAGTAATACGTCTGTATGTTGGAATGATAATGGAGACCTCAGGCATCATCACTCACCTTGTACAAAACCCACATCTGTTTGCCGATCCTTCCACTCTCCAAAACAGAGAAGCCATTCTGCGCCATTAAAGAGTCGTACTGATGCAGAAACCAGTAGTCGGAGGATCCGGCAAAATCTGAGTCAGTCATTTCGTTCAAGTAGATGTAACGACCCATGCAACAGAGCTTTCTGACGACCCCAGCAACGTCTTCGGGAAGAACGGCTGCGAGAACCCTGGTTGAGAGTATCAGATCAAAATACCTGTCTGGAATGTCGAGCTTTACGATGTCTTGGTTAATCAACGCGAACTTTTTTCTAGGAAACCTCTTCCTGCATATTGCCAGAGCTTTCGATGAGATTTCCTGTCCACACACCTCAGGGACTTCCATTTCGTCATAAAGGGGAAAACACCTACCATTACCACATCCGATATCCAATAGTCTTTTCGGTCTCACCTTGCTGATAACATGCCTGATGACATCATAGTCTTCAGTACCTTCACCCCACTCTTCATAGATATCGTGAGCCCTCAGATTCCAATACATGCGGCGCAGCTTTTTCCTCGACTTCGGTTTGGTCAGCAGGTTCAAGATGAACCGGCGACCGCGGTTCTTTATCCTAAGCAACTGGCGCCGCAATAGTTTGATAGCAAAAATTACGCGTGAGTTTTTCACTTTTTGCCTAACCTGGATTCAGTAGTCTTTGTCTCTGAGAGCTTGATTTCTGTGTCGGAACCGTCTGGTGAAAACAACCCAGAGCATGTTTTCGGCTCCCTGCGCGCTCCACCGAGCTCCAACATCTCTCTCCAGAGAAGAGGTGGTGGCGAACTGAAAGCTCTCGTCTCCACGATACGCAAATAGCTCCTTCCAGCTGATTCTGCGGTCCCCGTACTCTCCGATATCTGGCTACTCTGCCCTCGATCTATACCACTCCCGAATCGACTTGCTCACAAGGGTTCTCTCCTCTCTGTTAAGCAGGAGACCGACATGGACAAGAAAGAGACCTGATAGGATAGCAAACGCAATTCCCAGTTGCCAGTACATTGTCAGAGCAAGTACCGACCGCGCGAGAAACGCCAGTCCATAGATCAAGGCTCCCAGGAGGAAGATACGAAGTACGAGCGCATAGTAGTCGATTACAGCCATCTTCACCAGTTTCGCAGCTATCACGGGCTGGATGAACAGTCTGGTTATTATAGTCGGAATCAAGGTGCCCAGAGCGACGCCATTTATGCCCAAGCCGAAGTACTTCACGAATAGTATAGAGAGTCCGAGATTGGCAACACCTTCAGAAAGATTCATGAAAGCATAATAATGATGCCGCGCCTTCGCATACATCAAACTGATGGCGGTCGATTGGGTTCTTATCATGAGAAACGCTCCACCGAGGATTACCAAAGGCGCATAAGAGTCGATGTAGCTTGGTCCCAGCCACCTGCGGATGAACGGTGCTCCAAGGATGATGAGACCCGAATAGACAAAGACAGAAAAAGCACCCGTAACCTTTACTCCGAGCAAGAAGCGTTCTTTCAGTTTCTGTGCGTCTTCACGGCCTACATATTGCGCCAGCAACGGGGAGAGTATGCCGAGGAACCTCAGAGACGGCTTATTGGACATGGTCGCCAGTTTGTTCGCGACGGCGTAGTGTGTGACATGATTGACAGATATGAACGCAGCGGTCACTACTTCATCGACCTTGAATCGCAGGATATCGCCTATCTGGGCGAGAAAAGTCTTGCCGCTGTAGACGAGTAGACTCTTGAGCTCATTTCTGTCCAGATGGCCTCGCTGAAACCCCAAACGGGGCACTACTCTCCTGGCCGCACTCAAAAAGACAAAATTTGAACATAAACTCGCCACAAGGGTAACCAGCGCTAATGTCCTAAGCCCATAGCCCAGAGTGAGTACTACGACCATCAGTGCAGCTGTCATCAGTATCTTAAGGACCTCTACCCAGGCCACAACATCGAGGCGTATGTGAGATTTCAGAACCGCGACATAGGGGTAGAAGACGAAAGAGATCGACAGGTTCAATCCAATAATGACCATAACACCCGCAATAAGATGGGATTCAGCGAACCTGGATTCCAGCAGCAAGACTGTCAGTAATGAGATGGCTACCAGAAAGAAGACTACGGCACTGATAAGGAAGTAAAGAAAGAAGCCGTTTGAGAAGATGATTCTGTATTCATCTGGATCGTTCTTCCCCAAGCAGATGGACAGGTGGTTCTGTAAGGCGGAACCCACTCCGAACTCGGACAGGGCGAAGTATCCGACTATGGTGCTGATGAGAATCCAGATGCCATAGTAGTAGTCACCGAGCTTCCCTATCAAGAAGGGAGTAAGAAGCAGAGCGACTACTACGCCAACGAAGTAATTCAGCACCTGCACTACGGAGGAACTCAGGATTTTTCTTGAGTTCTTGACGATGGCACTACCTCACAAAAGAAGCCCAGCGGTTCTTCTCGCGATGTCAAACTATGTAAATGTGCTGCAAACAAGCAAGATAATAATGGATAATTAGGCGGTTTTCAACCACTCTTACTTGTTCCCGAAACGCCATGTCCGGATTTTCGGAGTTGCACCAGGAAGAAGAATCGATTATCCTCTGGAGGCAGAACCACCCCTTTTACGCGGATGTATTTGACTCACAGAACGAATCGTAGTGGCAGAATTCTGGTATGCCTATGAGTGGGCGAGCCAAAAGTTTGCTGAGATTCTTGTTATCGGCGGGGTGCGCAGCCCTTGCTGGAACCCTACTCATCCACTACCTCAGATGGTCCCCAGAGAAGATGGTTGCTCATTTCTTTTTCAGTGATGATGCCTTCTTCTACAGCGTCCTTGCACGAAACTTTCACGAATTTGGCTTTCTCACTCTTGACGGCGAGATGTCAACAAACGGTGTGCAACCCCTCTGGATGTTCGTCCAGATTGTACTTGCGAAGTTGTTTCCGAACGTTGATGGAGTCACCCTCATCAGTGCCTCTTCGTGGGTTTGCTACGTTGCATTGGCTTTTGCTGCCACATGGTTTGTTGCCCGAGGGGCCCCCTATACCATGTGTTTGTCTGCCCTCATCGTGGCAGGACTTACACTGCTTAATGTAAGATTTCAGTCATTTGTAGTAAATGGACTTGAAACACCACTGACCATTCTTGTTGTCCTTCTCACTCTTTTTATGATAGACCGTGTCGCAAGGAACCCCAGCAAATCTTCACCGAGGCAGTTGACACTGGCCATCACAGGTCTTGCAATCTTCTCCTCACTATGTTTTTTCGCCAGGACCGACCTTTTCTGGATTCCTCTGGCTGTTGGGGGATGGCTGGCCGTAGCCCGGGGAGACCTCCGTCGAAAATGGATTCCCTATTCTATCATAGTCCTCATTTTGGTCCTCCCCTACCTCCTGTCCAACTACATTGGCCAGGGCAGTCTGATGCCCATCAGTGGTCGGGTGAAGCTCTTCTACTTGACTTCCTTCTACCCAGACCTGCAGAGCTACCTTCATTCCAGAGAGTGGCAGGGCCTCTTCATCGCCTTCGCAAGATTCCTCCCTTTACTGGAGCGCTTGTCTGTTTTCGTAAGTCTTACATTTGCGGCTGCTGCGTTAACCATCAGCCAGGTGGTTGTCTGGAGGGACAGAAGTGAACCTCCCATCCCTTTCAGCCTGAAGATCCTTGCCGCTGCCATTGTCGGACATATTCTATTCATGCAGTTCGTTTATCGAGAGCTGCGACCCTACACAGCTTACTATTTCGTCCTGGAGATGCTCTGGGTCACAATGGTCCTGGCATTTTGGGCGAAACGAACTCACTCAAGCGATGCGCAAAAAACGCTATTTCGTTCTTTGCGCAAGTATGCAGGAACCGCTATCGCCTTGATCAGCGTAGCTGTGGCAGTTGCACATGCGGTTCGTGCCGACCGTCGACCTTCGTCCTATTGGGTTGAAAGAATGAATCTGGCGGGTGACATTCGCCGCATTGTACCCGAAAATGAGCGCATAGCCGCCTTCTGGCCAGGCTGTTTTGCCCAGTTCAGCGGAAGATTCGTCACTGCACTGGACGGCGTTATCGGCTCAAATGACTACTTCCAGAGCTATGTGAGCAAAAACAAGGAACTCGACTACATACTTGAGCGATCCAGACCATGGCTTGCTATATATCTACCAAGATCCCCCGACCTTCTCCTTGGTGAAACGCCGCCTGAAGTTGACGAATGGGCAGATACTTACATAACAAGACTGTGGGAGCGACGTCACACCATTGAGATAGAGATCCTTGCAAGCCGACTTCTCAATCGAGAAGGCGGAGGATGGTACCTCCTTAGGCTGAGCGAAACCCATCGCCGGGACGGTGCGCCTTAACTAACTCGCCAGAACTCGTTAGCGTGGTATCGAAGCAATGGCAGAGCCCATGCGGAACGGGAGAGCCGGCACATATGTTTGGCCAAGCAGATCAGTAACCAGGGACGACACCTTGTGGTAAGGATATGGTTTACGCGGATATATTAAGGATACGAGTGGTACAATATCCTGACTATCTTGCCCTCTTGACGATTTCTAAGGAGAATCTGCAAGCGTCTTATAATAAGCACTATTAGACAATATTGGTGAAGGAGGCGTTTCTTTGAATTTGAAATCAGAGCACACGATACCTCAGAAGACGACAGTATCTTTTTATCTTGGGATATTTTTTACAAGTCTTTCTGCCATAATGTTTGAAATCTCCCTGACCAAAATCTTTTCTGTCACCTTGTGGTATCACTTTGCATATTTGGCTGTTTCTTTTGCTTTATTTGGGCTTGGTGCTGGGGGGCTTGCAGCGTTCTTCAAGCGGTCATTCTTTTCAAAGCATTTTCCCGAGGTATTGAAGCACTTGGCTTCACTCCAATTCTTGAGCATGATTGTCTGCCTTTCTTTCGTACTTGGTGTCCCTCCTTCAATCCGACTATCAGTCAGGTTGATAATTACCTATATAGTCTGTTCTATCCCTTTCTTTCTCGTGGGACTCATTCTTTCACTTGCGATGTATAGCTATGCAAAAGACACGCCGAAAATCTATTTCGCAGATCTGGTTGGTTCTGGAGCAGGTTGTATAGTTTTCATCCTTGCAATCACACTAGTCTCGGGTCCCTCCGTTGTCATCATTGGTGCTCTGCTCGCTCTGATAGCTTCTTTCTTCTTCTCCGGACTGGGTAATCGTTCTGAACTCAGACTCAGGATTGGAATAGCGATGCTGTTGACAATTTGCCTCTTCTGTATAAACGTCATGACGGACACTTTTTCTATCAAATATACCAAAACGTATGTGGAACGAGATGATCTGATCTTCGAGAAGTGGTCGCCTCTGGCGCGGATAACTGTATATCCAACGATCTTCTGGAGAGCTGATCCTGAAAACCCTTTCGGTTGGGGCATGAGTAAGAAATTCAAGCCTGAAAAGCCCGTTAAGCAGCTTTGGATTGAGCAGGATGCTTGTGCGGGAACACCAATAACACATTTCACAGGGGATATTTCAGAACTCGAATTCTTGGAATATGATGTTACTTCTTTTGTCTACCATGTTCGACCCCAAACCAAGAATACTTTTATCATTGGATGCGGTGGTGGACGGGACGTCTTGACAGCACTTTCCTTTGGGGTTCCCAGCATCAAAGCTTGTGATATTAACCCAGTTATTATCAACTTGGTGAAAGGCAGGTTCAAAGAGTTTGCAGGAAACATTTTCGGGTTACCAGGAATCGATGTCGAAATTGCCGAAGGCAGAAATTTCATAAGAAGCCAGGATCAGAGTTTCGATGTCGTTCAGATATCTTTGATAGATAGCTGGGCTGCTACTGTCGCGGGTGCGTTCTCTCTTGCAGAAAACAACCTATATACTGTTGAGGCCTTTTCAGACTACCTTGATCGACTGAACCAAGATGGTATGCTTTCTATCACACGATATCTATTCATGCCAAGGAATCAATCGATCCGAGTGGCCATCATCGCTAGAAAAGCTCTTGAGATGAAAGGAATAGCACATCCGGAGCAAAATATAGCAGTCGTCTCGACGGGTTGGGAAACAGGATTAGCCACAATTCTAATCAAAAGGACCGCATTCACGCGATCGGATATTGAAAGAATTAAGAAAGCCGCAGACGATCTGGACTTTGAGATAATTTACCTTGAAGGACTCAAGGGGGACCATGAGTTTGCTGAGGCACTCACCACGATACCGCTCGAAGCATACGTAAGCGACAAGTACTATGATCTGAGTCCATCTACAGACAACAAACCGTTTTTCTTCCAAATGATGTACTTTTCGCGGGCTTTTGATCTTCTTTCAGAACGTGACATCGTAGGGCAAGAATTCAATTACTATGCGCCGTTGGTTTTACTGCTTCTTCTTGCGCTTTCATCAATATTGGTGCTGTTGTTCTACATCTTGCCGTTGATCCTATCACGGAAAGTAGAAAGTCTACCCAGGCTTTGGGGTATCTATTTCGTTCTTCTCGGTATTGGATTCATGTTTGTGGAAATACCCTTTCTCCAGAAAGGTTCATTATATCTGGGGCATCCTACATTAAGCCTTTCACTCGTGCTGTTTTCGATGCTGACTTTTGCAGGATGCGGCAGCTATTGGAGCCGGAAGTTCAGGGAGGCAAGCCTGCTCGGTGCCGTCCGTGTGTGTCTTCTCGTGATAGTGCTAGTCATTGGAATTGTGACAATAGCCTCAGATTGGCTGACGCGACAAACAATAGGTTTTCCATTGTCAATCAGGATACTCTTGTTTGTGGTTCTGGTGGGGTTACCGGCTCTCTTCATGGGAACTGCTTTCCCATCGGGAATCCGGTTAGTCAGTCGTGAACATAGAGACTCTATCCCATGGGTCTGGGCATTGAACGGGGGCGCATCAGTGATGGGATCAGTTCTGGCTATGACTGTTGCCATGACTTCCGGTTACATGCTTACTCTAGTCCTTGGTGGAATATGCTATTTTGCGGCCCTTCTGTCCACCTATCGCAAGAAAGAGGTCTGATGAAAATCGAATGTCTAACAATAGGATGAAGACAGAGCTATGAAACGAAGATTTGGACAACCTAATACGGAACGCCTCATCTTTGTCATTCTTATGATGTTGGGAGCCATTGGCATCTTCGTTGGGTGGAAGTTTTTTTGGTTTCTCACAGATGATGCCTATATCGCGTTCAGATATGTGAGCAACAGCCTCCTAAGATACGGGTACGTATGGAATCCTCCACCTTTTCAGCCCGTGGAAGGATATACAAGCTTTCTATGGGTGGTCTTGCTCGACCTAGTCTGGAGGACGACCGGTCAGGAGCCACCGCAGAGCGCCAATTTCATTTCCCTTATCTTCTCGTATGCGACATTGGTGCTTACCGCAGTGATGATCATGAAGATTCGATGGCGCAATCCCCTGAAGAAGTGGAGGATAGCGTTCGTTGTCCTCCTGCTTGTGTACCTTCTTCTGAACCGGACCTTCTTGGCATGGACAAGCTCGGGTCTGGAGACAGCGATGTTCAACTGTTTCCTGATACTCTGGGTGTTTGCCCTTTTCTTTGTGCGTTCACCGGCGTTGCGAGTTGGCTCAGCGTCGCTCGTATCCGCGGCGCTCGCTCTAACTCGTCCAGACGGATTGCTATTCTGTGCTGTCATGTTGGTAATTGCATTCATAGAGTTCTTTGGTGCGCCGGACAGGAGAGGTGCTCGCAAGCTCTTGAGTTATGGGTTATTGCCGTTATTCATCGTAGTTGCTCACCAAGTATGGAGGCTGTCGTTCTACGGGGAGTGGCTTCCCAATACGTATTACGCCAAGGTAATAGGTGCTTGGCCGAAAAGTGGGGTCTTGTACGCCCTCAGCTTCACACTGGAATACGGCTTATGGTTTGCTGCCGGCATCATATGCTGGGCATTTGTAAGGATTATGCCCAGGATGAAAATCTGGGCCGGTCTGTTTTCAGCGCGAGGTGGACGTGTGCAGGTGTTGAAAGAACCTCTGGTTGCCTACCGAGTTCAATTCCTGGCAATTGCCGTGATACTGGGACATCTCGGTTACTATACGTTTGTGGTGGGTGGTGATCATTTTGAGTATCGAGTCTACAACCAACTCATCCCTCTCTCTTTTCTCGCTGTCTTGTGGTCGTTAAGCAAGCTGAAGCCACGTCCTGTAGTGGCTCTTAGCTTGATGCTGGGATTTGTCCTTCTCTCAATGCCTGTTCAGTGGACTCATTGGGTATTGACCAAAGACCTCAACACAAGAGAAGAGACGCATATTATGATCGCTTCGATCTCACCTACTTGGCCAGCTCCTTTTAGACCGTACGCTGAACTTTTCGATAGAGCCCAGTCGTGGCTTATTCAACATCACGTTGGTATGCGTCACCAAGAGCACAAGATTTTTTGGCAAACACAAGTACGCGACTATCCGTCACGGGCCGATGGCATGAGGATCCCTCGTGCAGGATTTCCAGTTTATGCAGTGTATTGTGTAGGAGTACCGTCTTGGACGCTGCCGAATGTCAATATCATTGATATGTTTGGACTGAATGATTACATGATTGCTAGAGGACCGACTCCTGAGGGTCGTTCCCGAATGATGGCGCACAGCCGCCGTCCTCCAGATGGATACGCTGAAAGCTATCGTCCCAACGTGACAATGATCGCTGGAGATCCTCGCGTAGCAGAAAGACATCCAGAATTGACTGCAGATGAAATCGCGAGAATAGAGGCATCATGGCGTGAAAGATTGAAGAAGATCGAACAAATGGATGCAGGGGGCTCAAAATAGCATACCTGATCCGCGACTATCGTAGAACGTAGATCTTAGAACTAAGAACCCTCTTCAAGATGTTGAGCAAAGAGTGTTGTGAATGAAAACTGGGATTGAGGTACGAAAATGTCAACACGATTTGGGGAGACCAAGAGGCCCCAATCACCACGTGCGCATGTGCACATACGTCCATATGTGGGTGTGTGCTGCTGGATCCCGCCTGCCCTGTATAATAGTCGAAGGATCACGCCTCGTGTCGATGGGTACGGGGAGATGTTTGAGTATTGGATTCAGGCTTTACAGCGGCCAAGCTGTCTGGTATAAGGGTGAGAGGGTAGGATTCCTGATAATGGTCCAGTGAGACGAGCGGAATGGTGTGGTACGTCCCGTTGGGGATCAGTGGTAGCTATGCGACAGGCTACAAGATCTATGGAGTTGGCGCCAAGGAGATGCTCAGCTACGTTTTGTCATCGGAAGATTGAGGAGTGCCATTTGGAGAGCAAAACAGGTTGAAGGGAGGGTCTATGGAACAACCACATGAGGAACCAGAGGAATACAAAACTGGAGATTGTGAAGAATTGCATAGAGGGTGGTCGAAAGAACGGTGGGAAACTTGCTGGCGGAAAGACCGACTGGACGCTGTAGGATGGGCCGCAATTTTTATCTGGGCTGCTCTGGTAATACTTGCTGGAACCACGGGTTTCGGGGCGAAGTTCAGCTGGTGGAACGGTTGGGCTGTTTTCTTCACTGGAGCTGGGGCAATTGTGCTGCTTGGGACAGCGATCCGTCTTGTCATACCGGAGTACCGTAAGGAGGTACTTGTGGGTGTGATATTCGGATGCATCCTTCTGGCCATAGGCTTGGGTGATTGGGGCTGGTTCTGGCCGCTGGTGCTGATTGCCATCGCCATTGCAATATTGGCAAAGGCTTTCAGCCGTCGCCCCTGACCCGCGTGCGCGACAGCATGTTATCGAGGGAGGAATTGCCACTTGCACATTCCCGGAAATGCGTGAATGCGTAAGTATGCAAGTGTGTAAATGTAGGAGAGTGGTCGAAGGGTGAGGTCTTGCTGGGATAATTTTGAGGGGCCAGGATAGCACCTGACCCCTCTACTCTTGCTACCACTACCGCATGAGTATCATCTTCTGGGTCGCTGTGTAGTCGCCTGTATCTAAGCGATAGAAGTAGACACCGGCGGCAAATGAGCTTGCATTCCACCTGACAGCCTTGTATCCAGGCGATTGCTTCTCATCTACCAGAGTGGCAACCTTCTGTCCCGATACATTGAAAATATCGAGCTTGACGTAGCTGTCGTTGGGCAGACCATACTTGATATCTGTTATTGAATTGAACGGGTTGGGATGGTTCTGCGTCAGAGGAAACGTCTTGGGGAGTCCAATATCCGATGTCTCCTCTACACCAACAGCTACTACTGCTATGGTTGCACTGAACTCTGAAGTGTTTCCATTCACATCCGTTGTTGTGGCGGTCAGCCACTCACCAGCCGAAACCCCTGTCACGACAGCATTCCAATTCCCTGCTCCATCAGGCGTTGCGGAGCCAAGGTAGACTCGCCCCTCTCCATAGCTTGTTGGGTCAGGGTCGGCCAGGAAGACCTCGACAATTGCTTGGGCAGGATTTGTGTCGATGTCAATGGCCCCGGCAACACTTGCAGTGCCGGAAGATGGATTGTAAAAAGCCGCTGTTATCACCGGGAAGTTGAGCTCTTGATTCGGTCCCATATCGAGGTCTCCTGGATCGTTGGTGGTTACACTATCATCAGCGAGGTCTATCCCCAGCTCACCATTGTCATAGATGGAGTTCTGGGTGATGGTGTTGAAATCGGTGGGCTCATGGAACACACAGACTCCAGCCGAGTCGTTGAAGGCGATGATGTTGTCGGGGCCAATGGTGTTGTTCTGGGTGTTGTCAAGGAGATAGACTCCGTGCCAGCCATTTCCAAGTGCTCCTGCACCTGTTGCATCGAGTCCGATATAGTTGTTGACAACTGTATTGAAACCTGGACCAGGACCTGCTATCTCAATCCCCATCCAGGGATTCCCTGAGATCACATTATCGGTAACCACACTGTACATAGGACTGGCACCGAGGTCCTCGAAGATGGAGACTCCGTTCCCCGTTGTCCCAACCCCTCCAATGGCAGCCATCCCATCCTTCTCCGTCCCTATGTAGTTGCCCTCAACAGTGTTGTTGTCTGAGCCCAGGCCCACTATGTCCACCTGGCCAAAATCCCATCCTGAAATGAGGTTTCGGTCGTCAAGATTGGGTCCGCCAATCACGTTGCTTGCAGCACCATTTCGTACCCACACACCTGTCTGGTTGACATCTCCGAATTCGGAATAGCCCATACTATCTGTTCCAATATAACAGCCGGTCACATGGTTGTTCATCCCACCGTCGATGACCACCCCATTGTAGAACCTGTTTATTACCAGTCCTCGAAGAGTGTTGTTGTTGGAGGGGATGTGGAATCCGTTTGCGAGAGAGGTGTTGGAGCCGTCTATCTGAATCATCAAGATCGCGTCAGTCGGAGACCCCCGGGGTTGGGTGTTTGGCTGAGACCCTTGCTCGGTGTAGCCGTCGATGAGAACGCCAGACATATCTGTGATTGAGGGAAGAGGAGTAGGAGGCTGAATGGTATGAGGTCCAGGACCCGTGATGTTGAAGTCAATGGTGTCGAGTCCGGGTCTGGTATTTGCCTGGGTAATAGCCCACCTTAAGCTTCCTGTTCCGGTATCGTTGGTATTGGTCACTGTAAGCGATGGAGGGGGCATGGCTGCAAACGCTGCCGCGAGATCCGGTCGGGGCCCAATACTTCCCGAGGGTGGAAAGATCTGAGGGGTGCCAGTGTTTGTCAGAAGGGTCCGGACATAGGCTGGTGACGGAGGCGTCGAGGAGATATTTGCAGTCCAGTAGCCCACGCAGCAGGCGACGGCCCCTGCAACGATGGGGGAGGCGCTGGACGTGCCGGAAAAACTATTGGTGTACCAGAGGGTGTCGCCTTCGGCGCTATAGAGATCACCGTACCCGGTGGTGACCACGTCCTCACCCCAGCCCTGAAGGTCGAACCGGGAGCCGTAGCTGGAAAAGGAGAGCCTCTCAAGGTCTCCTTCCGGATAGAACCCTCCAGTGTATGCTCCTCCAGCACCCACGATTATGGCCCCTGAGTTCCCGTACCAGGTGAGGAGATCAGTATCGATATTGCCATTCCCGCCTGCCTCGACTACATGAATACCGTTCGAGACAGCATTGACAATGGCCGCATAGACTCCGTTGTACGATTGAGGACTTGGGCTATAATTGAGCCACCACTCGATGGGAACGAAGCCCCAGGAGCCGGTATAGTCCCACTGTTGCTCCAGGAGGATCACATCACCCGCAGTCAAGTTGGCAATTGCCACAGTCATAGCACCCGGAACATTCCAGGTTGGAGTGGGGCTACCATAATTGGTTCCACAAGTCTTCAAGGACGCCCCATAGCAGATGCCTGTGGTCCCCCAACTACCACTTGTATCGGAGACCAATTCTCCAATGACCGCCGTGCCGTGGTTGTCGTCACTGAAGGGATCGAATACGTTCGAATTAATCTGGGAGTTAAGGGCTTTGGGTATGTCTGTGTGGTTGTACTTCCAGCTGTATTCCAGATCACAGACGGTGACCCCCGTCCCATCTCCGCCGGGTTGTGTCCAGGCATATTCCGCATCAATTCCTGTCGGCGTGGAACTGGCAGGATCCAGGTAGCCTTGCTGTGGTTCGTAGTCAGGCGGCAAGGGAGGAGGTGTTGGCTTAGGTACGGGTCGGGCAAGCATTATGCCGTCGAGTGCCTCAAGGTCTTTGCTGATTGCCCAGACGTCCAGCGCCTTCGGGATACGCAGGCGATAGATATTGTTCAGGTTGTATACAGGCTTGCCCGTATTCGCTTCACCACGAAACTGGATTTCGTCCAGCTGTTCCTCTGGGACATCAGCGATTCTGTACCACTCAAACCAGGCAAGCTTCTGGAGGACTTCGTCCACTCCCACCAGAGCGTTAGTTGTCAGATCGGCAAGTGCCCCGCTGCGGAGCCGCACCTCTGAATCCCATGCGAACATCACCTCGATCAGGTCCTCCTCGCAGGGGTAGGGTTGGCCGGCGTCATCCTGGGCAAATGACATAAAGGGAACAGCGAGCAGAACGATCACGACAAACATCCATCTCATCTGAATCACCTCCTGCTGCATGCGACCCACCAAAAGACTGAACGTTCTCATCTTTGCCTCATCTCGATTTCGCCTCACATTGAGACGGTCAAATGGAAGAGCCTTGAAAGCCCTCCATACTTTTGCAACAGAAGCTTGGGTTCTCATCGATCCTCCTTGATTCTGGGTTTCACAGCTTCCTAAACAACCACACCTGAATCCGTTACTACGCACGAGACACCTCCTTTCCGATTTCTGGGTACTGACAAAGTCCAAAGAGCATCTTTTGCTTTCACCTATATTAGACAGTGGAGGGTGGTTTTTTTGAAAAGATTCGACGGCGGGGGAGCCAGACGGAATAGGGTCCTGAGAGCCTCAAAACACTGATAGAGTGAGTGGACTGGAGGGCAAGAAATCCAAGGTTATCTTCTGTAACCGCCTAGGGCTTTGGAGAGCGGTGTTGGCGGATGGCGGTTCCAGCAAAGAGGGAGGAAACGACTGTGATTCCGAGGATGAGCAATATTACCTGAGGTGTGAAGGGTGATGGACCCTCAATTTGTATAGGTGACTTACTCTCTCCTATCAGTACGAATGGCGCCCAGTGAAATGGGTGATGAAGTTCTGGATCAGTTGAGGCCATCATATCCAGCTTGGCCAACCGCAGTGCTTGGTTTTTTTTCTCTCCTGAAACAAGCCGGCGACAAAATCTTTCCATCAGTTCCGCTGTGGACTGATCGTTGACCTTCCACAAACTGACCACAACAGATGGAGCTCCCGCATACATGAAGGTACGTGACAGCCCCAAGATACCTTCGCCACGCACATATTGGCCCAACCCTGTCTCGCACGCGGAGAGGACAACCAGATCTGTATTAAGATACAAATCGGCAATCTCTCTTAGACTTAAGAACCCATCCTCTGCGGGATCATCATCAAAAGACAGCAAAATGCCTGAACCGCTGGGTATCATCTCGTTGAGCACGCCGTGTGCAGCGAAATGAATAATTTTGTAACTGATAGTATCACTTGCTTTCAACACATCCTCACGTGCGTCTTCTCGTAGAAAAAGACGCCGTCGGCTGTTCTTGAACAGCCGCCCAATCCTGTCCACTTCCCACTGCGCAAAGTTCAGTCGAGGAAACTGGTAGGGGTAGGTGGTTGGACCGACCTCTATGGCTCTGACCGAATCCGTCCTGCTGGGTTCTCTTCCCGTGGAGAGAGCAAACTCACCCTTTGACATAGGATCTCCGAAAGCCAATAAGTCCAATGAGGCAGTTTCAACGGTTTGCTGAGTGCGTTTCATCAGGTGTACAAGCACAGATGCTGAAGGAGCATAAGTGATATTGTGGGATTGGATAAGATATGGTATCTCAAGGTTCTTTTCAAGCTGGCCTGGAGATTTTGTTACCAGGGCTTCAAAGGGAAGATAGAAAAGCTTACCATCCGGTATTACAATCAAGTCACCACTCACTTTGGATTCAGATATTGCCCGGGCAAGAAGTCTTTGATAGAGATGAAAACCCATCTTGATCAGAGGGATCATCTTCGAGGTGTCGTCCATGAAGCTCTGATAAAAGAGAATTGCATTCATAATTTCGTTCGCATCGTCCAGCTGATAAAATCGAATGTCCGATTTAGATATCGCCCACAGATAGATTCTGTTCTCACCCAGGAAGTACTCCAGTATCAGATCGCCCTCATCAGTGATGTTTTGCTGAATTTCTTCGAGCGTTAAAGGCCTTGGCGAGGTTAGATTGATAAGCGTAGGTCTAATTCCTCTCTTTAACCGAATAGACTGAAGCAGACTCTCTGCCTTTTGTAATTCTCCTTTGATATTCTCTCTTTCTGTCTTCTCTTTTCCTCTATGCAAAAGCCTGAAATGTAAGGCTGATATCTTTTTGATTAGCTCCTTTTCCTGAGTCATGAGATCTGTCTCGTTCTCTTGAGCGGCGTTCCAGGCAGATTCAACAAGGTGGTCAAGAAACGACCGTGACCGGCAGCGTTCAGAGTATGAGAAACCCAGCGCATCATATCCCTTGTAAGGCTGTTTTTGGTGAAGCTCATATAGTAGTCTGATTACTGATTCGTAGAGTTCAATCTTGTTACTTATGAAACTGGCTTTGAGTTCTTCAACACCAATTTCAATGCGTAATCCCTCTAAGGTCTCCACGGCATCGGCATAGGACCTCAGAGCCTTCTCAAGATGCCCCTGTCTTTCATAGGTATCGCCGATGTCCTGTTGTGCCTGCCAGATGATTTCAGGGCTGTCAAGTTCAAGACCAATGCGGAAGGCGGCCCAAAAAGAGGTGAGCGCGGAATCCAAATCCCCCAAGCACTTGCGAGTCCATCCTGCCCATAGGAGAGCACTCGCCTCATAATATCGGTTTCCTATGTCTCGAAAAATAGAAAGTGCCCTCTTGATGTATTGAAGACCTTTCTCATGTTTACCCGATTTTGCATATGCACTCCCAATATCCAGAAGGGCTTTACCCGCACTGGATTTATCACCAAGCCCATCAAATGTGGCTAGAGCCTGACTGAGGAATTCGATAGCGTCAGAGTATTGTGCCAGGTTATGGAAATGTACAATCCCGATGTTACTGAAATTGATCGCCTCTTGACGTTTCAGCCCTAACGTTCGCTGGATTTCCACTGCCTGGGAGTAGTAATCCAGTGCCCTGTGGTACTGCCCGATATATTGATATATGACACCGAAATTGCCCAGAGCCGTAGCCTCGTTTGCTTTTTCACCAGTTGCCTGAGTGATCTCCAGGAATCGCTCCAAGGTGGCCAGGGCCTGACCGTAGTCTCCTGTCCACATATAGATGATAGCGATATTGTTGAGGTCGTTTCCTTCTCCACTGAGGTAACCAATTCCCCGATCAAGATTAAGAGCTCGACGAAGATGCTCCAAGGCGCTCCGGTACTGCCCGAGGTACGTGTGCACCAGTCCCGCCAATCCTAAATCAGCAGCCATTCCCTTACGATCGCCCAGCTCAGTATGTATGCCCAGAGCCTTCCAACATGTGCTCAGAGCGTCCTCGTACTCACTCTTCCAGTAGAGATTAACTGCTTGGGCCACCAGTGAGTCAGCCTTCAGTTTATTTGCTTTCTTCTTCGCAGACCACCGACTGTACTTCTGACACAAATTTTGCAGCCGTTCATCGTCGAAAACCTTTGAATACATTTTGGCCAGGCGCAATGACAGCTCGACTTGCTGGCGGCCGAGTTGCAGTTCACCTATTAATTCTTCTTCGATTCCGGACTCAACAAGTTCGAGAGCCAATCGGTAGATGGAATGCTGATTCTCGCTGATGAGTTCGATCAATCTGGTGGTATCGCCCCTGTCAATTAGCTCTTTTGCCTCTGTGTAGAGTTCATCATGGAACCCCGATTCCGTGCCAGGGCCAGCGAGTAGAACTGCGGGAAACACAATGACATGGGCTAGCAAAATAGCCACCGATAAGTTGAGAATTGAAGATTTTCTCATCGCCTTCTGCCTTCTGCTACCTTTCTGGCCTTTCGGAGCCTCTTAGTATTCTTCAAGAACCATTTTCAGTTCGTTATTCCTTGACCTGCAATTCTGCTGATCTCGTTGTTTCGACGTTCCCGTCTGTGAAGTGGTATCTTACCAGCCAGTGGTATTGTTTACCTGGTTCCAGTTCATCCACCTTATCTTTGAGTTCAAACTGTGCATCTTTTGTCGACTTTTTCAAGAATGTAGTACCTGAATCTAAGTCGAAGACAATGAGTTCGTAGTGGTCGATTTCCTTACTCGATTCCCAACGAAATGTGATCGTTTTTGTCTTCTTAATCTTGCCAATGGGACTGTTCAGTCTTGGGTGCCTCAACCTCTCTTCTGGACTCCTTGTTGCTGGCGTGGATGGTAGCCAAGGTTTATTGTATTGGTCATACAGGATGAGGGAAGTTGCAGCTACCAAGAATACAATCAGGGTAGCAGTCGCGAATCGGTAATTAAGAACGAGGCTCGGTACCTTGAATGAGACAAGCTGTCTTATTCTTTCAAGTACATTAATGGACACTCTTGCCTCGAGAGGCTGCGTATGGCTGACCAAGTCTTTGACCCGTTCTTCGTGATGTCTGCCAGCTTCCAGGAGCTCAAGCCCTGTAATTGTGGCCATTTCACGCACCATGTTGGTAACAACGCTAAGACATCGATCACATACACCAAGGTGCTGTTCAACTCTCTTTCTTTCCCTGCCGGAGACTGACCCGTCGAGATACCCACATAGTATCTCATCTGATAGGCAATCTGAGTGCTTTGTGCTTTTCATATTGATTCCTCCCAGTCATATTAGACAGCTCAGCATGAATTTTTTCAAAATTATCTGGGCCTCAGCTACTCGAATATTGTCTGTTCAAAGAGCTCGATTATGATCGCAAATTGTCTGTCATCCCATTGATGCTGAGCACACAACCTGTTGAGAAACTTGAACTTATCCAGTATCTTCCTCAGCTCGTATGCAGCCTTGTTTGTATCAGGGAGATTCATCAGATCAGCTATTTCTCTCAGCTTCAGCCCCTTTTGGAATCGCAATCTCAGCATCAATCTTTCGCGTGCATTGAGTTCGCCAACCGTATCTAACACGGGCTTTCTAATTTCTTCCACACTGATGAAACTCCAATCAACCGCTCTCGACCATTCTTCGTGGCTGGCAATCTTACTGAATGCTTGGTCGGTAAAATCCACGAAATCTAGCTTTTCGTGGTGCTTTTTCAAGTTTCGAAGTACCTTTGATTTAATGGTTTGCACAATTCGAAATAGGTAGGTTTGAAACTCTGCTTTTCCTTTAAATCCCTTTATTATTCTGAAATCGTTTTCATGCAACTTTTCGAAGACCTCATAATAGATTTCATGTGCTAACTCTTCTGCATCACTCGTTGGTCCAATCAACTTCAACGCCACCGTGTATACAAATCGAGAATACTTGTCGACAAAAATAGACCAACCACTTGGTTCATCTTTCAGAAGTATGTTTCGGACATCAAGAAAAGACAAATCCTTGTGTCGTTCTTCAAGCTCGATAAGTTCTCTGGGGAATTGGGCTATGTTAGAGGAAGCCATGATTTTCACTGTTTACACCGAAAAGAGTATAAGTCATGTAGGCAGTGGAGACAACACAATTCCCGACAGCGCCAAAGCATCTGAAAACTTAGAGCTCAGATCGGAGATCTCCTTCCCGAGACGGTAGGCCCCGGTCTTGTCGGCATACATCGCACCAAGGGAGATCGGTGCCAACACCATCTTGGCACCATAGCAGCTGGAATTATCATACGCACATTCGCGTACGTGCGCATATGTACACATGTGCAAGCGTGCAAATGAGCGAATCTGCGAGGGTGCTTTTGCATTCAAGCTGATAGGGCCCGGAAAAAATGTCACACCCAGGGACGGGCATTACCCCTTACGTAGAATGAGCATATCCGCCTTTGAGAAGTAGCGGAATGCGTTTTTCCCGTGGTTCTTGCTCAATTTGGTGGTGTATTTCTGTAGTGCTCTTAATGTGCCCGGGCCCCCAGCATCGTCCCCGAAGGACATCTTCATGTACCAATTTCCTTTTCTCAGCGACCCTTCCGGAGTCAACCATCCCTTTTTCTTCAGTGGAACATGTTCACAGTGGACACCGTACTTCTCCAGCGCCTTGAAGTAGTCCTTCGCCTTCGAATAGCTCGACTGAATCTTCTCGGCCAAATAAGTCTCACTGTCAATTTCAAGGTGTAGACCGCGTTTCTTCTTCAGTTCGCCGTGGAGTCCGGCCGCCCACAACACCTTAAGCAAATGCCGTCTCCTTTTCTTGAGCACTTCTCTTCGGGCATATGAGATGCCATCGGCAGATTCTACCCTGGTTATGGTCCGATGAAGGGCCTCAAAGGCAGACGTCTCTTTCCTGGAAAAGGGGAGATTTTCAGGGAAATCCACAATCCTGGGCCTTAGAGCAACTTTGGTCATCTCAACTATGTCTTCCGGGGCAAGGGAGGCGCGTATTTCCTCCAGATGCTTCACCCCTTGGTAGGGTTCTACGAATGTGAGGTATTCTTCTTCTGGCATTGGATTCCCCAGTCGAGCCTCAACCTTCTCCCGAGTATGACCGGAGGAATTCACGTTCACTTCCTCACACGCATAGGCAGAGCAGTGTGCACAGGTTTTGACGCCATTGTAGACTGCGCACCTTCGTATCCTGCAATTGATGTAGCGTATCGGCTTCTCTTCCTGGGGCACCTGGCAGCCGTCGCACCGGAGAAGTGTCTGGGGATCCATCCGAAAGCCGAAATATTTATGCCATCCATCACTGATCCGCTGTCTATCCTCGTTGGTCTTAAGGTTTTCCTTATAGGAACCGCAGCGGCTGCAGTTGAAACCGCATTTGCCGATAGGATCTTTCATTTTGTGTCCCCCCATTAGTTCATTCAGATTGTTCCCAAAAAGAAGAAACTTGCAAGGAAAATGTGGTAGGCCCTTCGAGTATTCTGAGGGTCACGACCGGCACCAGGCGCGTGAGGTTCGAACCCGGGTTTGACGATCGAAGTTGTGGACTGTATACTGTTGTTGTTGGTATAATCCTACGCGTAGGCATGCAGAGAAGATCGGATATGAAGAAACATTACATCATCGACTGGGTAGACACAGAGGCAGGGGAGGTGCCCAGAGTGTCTGCTGATCTCAGCAGAGCTGATAAATGGGGTACCTTCAGGGTGAGGTGCGCGATTAGGCGTATGAACTACAAAATGGAGCCGGGTGTCTATGCCATTGGTAATCCAGACAAGGATTCCCTTGTTTTTGTGTCGGCAAACTACAAGTTGAGTTTTGATATACTACGCCAGGCATTGAAAGGGCTTGACGCGTGGATAATGGTCCTGGATACAAGGGGTATCAACGTATGGTGTGCTGCTGGGAAGGGAACCTTTGGGACCTCTGAGATAGTCAGCCGCATCGAGGCTACCGAGCTCAGGAAAATAGTCAGTCATCGGAAACTTATCATGCCTCAGCTTGGGGCCTCCGGGGTGGCAGCGCACAAAGTGAAAAAGCTCTCCGGGTTCTCTCCGATTTATGGACCTGTTCGTGCCTGGGACATACAGTCTTTTCTTGAAGCTGGAATGAAAGCGACTCAGGAGATGCGACAGGTCAGATTTGCGCTCTATGATAGAGCTGTCTTAGTTCCAACCGAGGTGGTGAACTCGTTACGCTATCTGGTTCTGGGTGCGGTTGTCTTTTTTCTCCTGTCAGGTTTGAGCGGAAATGGGTACTCGGGAAATATGGCACTGAGTGCTGGAGGCCGTTCGGCCCTGAACCTGCTGTTTGCGTACCTGGCCGGAACTGTGCTAGGCCCCTTGCTCCTTCCGTGGCTCCCTGGCCGTGGTTTCTCGTTGAAAGGCTTCTTTCTTGGGTTCGCCTTGTTTATTGTTCTGTTTCTTGGTAAACTTGTAGGAAGAAGTCCAATCGAAATAATAGGCTGGATGTTTTTGATACCTGTAATATCTTCGTTCATAGTAATGAATTTCACAGGTTCTTCGACATATACGTCACTCTCCGGCGTGAAAAAAGAGATGCGTGTCGCAGTTCCGCGGCAATTAACCTTTGCCGTCGCGGGATTAGCGCTCTGGATAGCCAGCAGATTTGGCTAAAACGAGGAGACAGAATGCGTGCACTAAGATATCTCAGTAATGTGGTTACGTTGAAATTAGATGCAGATAGGTGCACAGGATGCGGTTTATGCGCGATAGTCTGTCCACACGCCGTTTTTGAGATGGATGGAAAGGCGATCATTGTGGACAAGGACGCATGTATAGAATGTGGGGCCTGTGCGCTTAATTGTGCGGCGGAAGCAATTGAAGTCAAGTCAGGAGTTGGTTGTGCCACCGCGATTATCATTGGGGCAGTCAGACGTACAGAGCCGACCTGTGATTGCTCTGGCGAATCCAAGAAATCTTGCTGCAATTGAGACTTGTAGTCTGACTCCTGAATAGGTTCCCCTCCAAGATTCTCCCTTCCAGGCGCGGTGGGGCATTTTTCCTTAACCATAAATTTCGAATGTAAGGGGTTACTACCCGGCGCAGTCAGGTATTCTCCTCAACCTAAATCACAAATTTCGAATGTGAGGCTTGTTACCGGGTGCGCATGGCAGAGGGCACTGACCCACGTGTTTCCGCGTATCCCTTTGCAAAACCAAGATTTAAGTCTGTTTGGCAGGGCTTCAAAAGTCCAAAAGTCCATGCCTGTCCCCGGCTCTTGATAGCGTTGATAGCGTGGATTCCTGTTGATTTTCCGATCTTCTACTGATATGTTTGAGCGGAAAAGAGTGACCGAAAAGGTCTCTGGGACATGAATAGAAGACCCGAGACAAAGGAGGGCATATGAACAGGTATTTCTTCAGATTCGTGCTTCTGACAACAGCCATCGGATTCCTCGCACTTGCCGCTGGGCAATCATCTGCCCAGAAGTCCAATTGTTTAGCGGTCTCGAAGACGAAATCCACAGCTCTTGAACTTGGGCTCGAAGGGGCAAGGGTTCTGGCCGAAGGAGTTTTTAGTTCCGAAAAGCCCACTGGAAAAATCCCGGCGGGAACCACACCAGAGAAAAGACTTCAGGCGAGAAAGAAGGATGGGACCTCGCCGCTTCTCTTTTCCCCTCAACCAGAGACCATGGCCTGCGATGATGGCGTGCTTGCTGGCGTGGACTACAATGGTGTCGAAGAGTGGAATGAGGCGGTGCGACTTACCCCTCCAGGTTCCTGTTCGCTAACCGCGCTAATATACTGGTCTTCTGACCCTGATCTGGAATATCCGCGCCTGACGTGGGGAGTCTGGGATGACGACGGTCCTGGGGGGCTCCCGTCAACCTTGTTGGATTCCGGAACAGTGAGACCGATCTACGACAACTGGTTCCGCGTGGATCTTGACAGTTCGATCTTCATTCCCCTTGGGGAAGACATCTATATCGGCTGGCTCGACCTCCACGGAGCCCCTTACTATGTGAACGGTCTTGATTTCTTTCTCGATAGCTGTAACTACTGGTTCGATGGACTGGAATGGCAGTTTGATCCCTGGTTCGATGGAGACTTCATGATTCGGGGTATCTGCGGGTATGTTACGGGTGTTGCCGAGGAGTTGTCTCCAGGAGGCCGTGGACCCAGAACTCCCGCTTTGCTGCAGAACAGACCCAACCCATTCTTCGGACAGACTATGATACGCTATGAGATTCCGACAAGGAGGGATGTGAGTCTGAGGATATATGATGTGTCCGGACGGCTTGTGCGCACGCTTGTGGATAAAGAGGAGGAGGCGGGAATCAGAATTGCCAGATGGGATGCAAGGGATGAGACCGGATCCCCTGTCCCTTCTGGAGTGTACTTATATCGCCTGAAAGCCGGGGAGTTCATATCAACCCGAAAACTGGTCCTACTCCGATGAGCCTTAGCTCGGGTCCATGAGCCTGGCCGGTTTCCCTGGGCTGTGGTAGGCCTGCTAGAGTTCAAAGGTTGTGTGAGTCAGGGCGTGGTATAATCTTCCCCACTGCGCTGTGAAACGCAATACGGAGAAGTCGGGGTCGTTCACACCTAAAGGATAATACTTCTCATCACCCTCGTGCCATATTCGTTGTCTTGCTTCAGAATCCTGAAGTATCTCCATCTTTCCAACTAGCGTCAATCCCATCCATTCGTCGAAATCAACGAAGTAGACGCATGTTTTCGGGTTGTTCTTGAGTTGCGGGACCTTTCTTGATGACGTGTTTGTGCTGAACCAAATTCTTCTTAGATCCTCATTCTCTACCTTTATCAACGCTCTAATGTTAGGGTAGCCTTCAGCATCAATGGTCCCCAACATTGCAATTGTTGATCTATTCACCAGCGCCAATCCTTGCTCGATAGCTTCTTCTTTCTTCATGACCATCCTCGGTTTGTTCAGATACTCTTTCTCATCTCTTCGAGAGTAGCTTTTGCCTCTGGGACCTTTCCAATTATTTTGTGGAGTTTTTCGCAGAAATACTCGTCACAGTGAGCACAGCTCTTCAGATTTTTCTCAAGTCCACACTTTCTCACTTCGCAGTCATGGGCGAAACTGATTACTTCATTCTTATCCGAGAAACAGCCGTGACAGTTGATGTCTTCTGGCTTGAGCTGATACTCGTCTGTAGACCAGAGCTCAGCAACCTTTTTCCTCTCTTCAGCGTCGTCCTTTTGTGTGGCAATGTACGCGGGACAATCGGTGCAAGTTATCCCACAAATACCAATCATTTTTTCCATGACTTCTAACTCCGTTCCTGGCTGTGTTGGACTTTGCCTCCTTCCTGGCAGAATTGCCTGGCTAGTCCACATCAGTAGCTGACTGCTCGATTTTATCCATATATATGGGTATGTCAACGGTTTTGTACTATCGAGAACGAGGCTTTTGATCTGAGGTCCCTGGCTGTCGGGTTTTCCCCGGTGTCCTTTCAGGAGTTTTTTCTTTGACACGACAAGTCGCATTACATACAATTTCGACTGCCCGTCAAGAGAGAGGTTATCATGCAAAAAGCAGTATTTGATGAAGTAGCAGGGTTCTACGACCTTGAGACTGAGGAGCTGAAAAGAGATATTCCTTTCTACATTGATTACGCGAAAAAGACAAAGGGAGTTACACTTGAACTCGGCTGTGGTACGGGGCGAATTCTCATTCCGATGGCAGAGGCAGGAATAAAGGTTTGGGGTGTCGATGTCTCAAAAGAGATGCTCACGGTTGCAGAGAAAAAAGTTAACGGGCTGGATAAGAGGACAAAGAAAAACATCAAACTGATTCACGGAGATATGCAGAATTTTGAGCTTGAAGAGAAGTTCTCCTTTATCTTCATCGCTGCCCGGTCGTTCCAGAGCCTGTTAACCAAAGAAGAACAAGGGGCGTGTCTCGACTGTGTGGGAAAACATCTGAGTCAGGACGGCATTTTCATAGTTGACCTCTTCGCCCCGAAGCACGACTACCTCACCAAAGAGAAAATGAGCCACTATCTTGGGAAAGTGCATGACAAAAAAGAGGATATCGTTATCACCAGACGAGCTGAGGTTGAGTACGATCTGGCGAACCAGACTCTCAAAGAAGATTGGTTCTACGAATGGACAGACAAAGATGGTGTCTTCCGTCGCAAGATATGGTCTTTTGAACTCTCGTACCTTTTCAGATACGAGGCTGAACTCTTGCTGGAGAAGCATGGGTTCGAGATAGAAGACGTTTTCGGTGATTTTGATAAGTCACCCTACGATTACTATTCAGGAGAGCAGATCTTTGTGGCTAGCAAGAGATAGGGATTTGGGTTCGCACGGCGAATTCAGCAATTCAGTGCTAAGACGATCTGGGAAAAATCCCAGCAGGTGATCTCTCTTGATTATGCAGTGGACGGGATAGTGTTGAGTGTTTTCTGTCTGCTGCCTTCGTCAGAATTGGAACTTTCTGGATATTGCGGATGTCTTACTTCGTGGTTCACATGATGTGAACCAGGTGCTATATTTGCCGGGAATGAGATGATGGTCAGGAAATGGTAGACATTCGAAACTCTGAAGATTCAGACGCAGAAGTGGTCAGAAGCGTGGCAGAAGGCAATGAGAAGGCCTTTGAGCAGCTAGTGGAGAAATACGAGCACTCTGTTCTAAACACAATCTATCGCTATGTTGGTTACCGCGTTGAGGCGGAAGACATTGCTCAGGAAGTTTTTTTGAAGGTATGGCGCCATGCCAGTGACTTCAAAGGAAGATCCAGGTTTTCGACTTGGCTTTATAGAATAGTTGTCAATCAATGCTTGGGCTACAGGAAGAAACACAAAGAAAAGCCTGAAACTCTGGATGAGACAATAAACAAAGACCGGGCTTCCATAACCCCGGAAGCCGAAATTGAGCGAAGGAAAGAAGCGGAAATCGTCAGGATGGCAATAGATGAGCTGCCCAGGAGGCAGAGAATTGCCCTGATATTATCCGGGTTTGAAGGCAAGTCCTACAAAGAGATAGCCCAGATCATGGGAGTATCGCTGTCAACGGTTGAATCTTTGATTTTCAGGGCCAGAGGTTCACTCAAGAAGAAATTGCTTCCACTCAAGAAAAAAGGCGAAATTTGAGCGCAAGTTTTCTGGAGGATTACGGTCTAAACGAGTAGGAGAAGAAAGATGGAATGTTCACAGGTAAAAAGAAGACTTTCTGCATTTCTCGACGGCGAAGTATCTGAAAAAGAAAGAAATACCATCTCAGACCACTTGAAACAGTGTGAGGTCTGTCAAAGGGAGTTGGAGGGGCTGTCTTATGTGTTGGGTTCTCTTGATCTTATGGAAGAGATGCAAGCCTCGCCCTATTTCATTGTTCGCCTGAAGCAGAAGATCGCTGAAGAGGAATCAAGGCGTGTTATTCGCTTGCCATTTGTGGAATGGGTAGGGCGTGCTGCTGTCCCGGCAGCCGCCACGGCAGTTGTTCTCTTATCCATCCTGTTCGGAAGCCATCTGGGGAGAGGGATCTATCAATTGAGAGTAGAAAACGTTTCGACGTTGGATTCAGAACTTGCCGATCTCTTCGGGGCTGCTTCACTTGCTGACTTGTCAGACGGCTCCCTGGGGAGCGCATATGACGATCTCTTATCTGGAGGTGGAGAATGATCCTGAAGATTCTTGTTGTCGTTCTCATCGTGTCAGTCGTGATAAATTTGGCGGCTGTGTTGACTTTTGGTTTCTACTGGTGGAATGAGGGAGGCTCCAAAAGAGGTATTCCTCCGAGGGGGATGGGGGAAGGACCAGACTGGAGAGCAAGTCGTTTGGGACACAGACTGAATCTTACTGAGGAACAGATAAAGGCGATGGATGCAGGGCGGGAAGAAATGAGGTCGAAAATGGCCTCCTTGCGGGGAAAGTTGTCTGAGAAACGGAAGGAGTTGACTGGGTTACTGGGGGAGCCTGAACTCGATAGGGTAAAAGCGGATGCTCTATTCGAAGAAATTGCCACATTGCAGACAGAACTCGAGGTTCTGGCTTTCGAGAAATTACGCGACATAAGTAAGATACTCACGCCAGAACAAAGGGAGCAATTTCTCGAGCTCTATGAACGAAGATTACGTATGCGCCCTGGTTCTCGGGAAGGGCGTCCTGAGCGGAGGATGGAAGACCGTCGCGGACGTGGAAGAGAAGGTGGCAAAATGCGACGAGACGATAGATAGTGAATTCCACAGTCTCGGTGTGTAATCAGGAACTTGTGGCCAACAATTTGAAGAGGAGGTAGCGAGATGAAAAGGCTGTTGAGGATAATCGTGATTCTGACGTTGACGATGTTCGTTGGCGTTCTGGTCAGCGTGGCGACACCTGCGTCTGAGCAAGATCGCGGTAGAGGCTTTCTGTCCTGCCTGACTGAAGAGCAGAGAGAAACTGTCGAGGAGAAAATCAAGGAGATGAGGAGTCAGGGCGCCAGTCGTGAGGAGATTCGGGCAGCAGTGGGTAAGGTGCTCAAAGGTTACGGTATTGAGCGGCCTGAGAGGCGAGTCCAAGGACGCGGTCGAAGAATGCTCATGGAGAAGCTGACTGAAGAACAGAGGAGAGCTGTTCAAGAGAAGACGAAGGAGATGCGAAAGGATGGAGCCAATCGCAAGGAAATTGGGGCGGCAATAGGCGGGATGCTCAAGGGTTACGGTATTGAGTCGCCCAGGAAGCATATCAAAGATCGCATTCGGAAAAGAGTGATGGAGAAGCTGAC
>SOJN01000095.1 GCA_004376575.1 candidate division TA06 bacterium
TCCTTCGCACTCGGCTTCGCCAAGCATAAACTCCGTCGGAGGGAGCTTGCTCGGCGCCACTTCGTACAACAAGCTGCGCGCCACCCCGTGTATCTCACTTCGTGAGAAACGGGGCAGGCAAGTGGCGCTACTCCAAAACAGAAGTCCGCAGGACCGCGGGTCAGCCCAGATATAAGATGTAAGACATTGGATGTAGGACCGCCCTTCGTACTGCGGCGCGAATGTAGTTTTGGGTTGAAAAGGGAGGTGGAAGCGGCTAGTATGCTTGTAGATGCATGTTGGGGGTCAGGTGGTTGTTTCTGTTGTCATTCCTCTCCTCAACGAGGAGGAGAATCTCAGGCCCCTCTATGAGAGGCTGAAAAGTTCCCTATCTCATCTTCCCTGTGAAAGTGAAATAATATTCGTAGACGATGGTTCCACAGACTCTACCCTGCAAGAACTGCAAGATATTGCGGCGAACGATACCCGTGTAAAGGTTGTTCCGCTCAAGCAGAACATGGGACAACACGCGGCAATACTCGAGGGTTTCAAGCAATCAAAAGGTGAAATCGTCGTCACCCTGGATGGGGACTTGCAGAACCCTCCTGAGGAGATACCACGACTTGTTGAGAAACTGTCTGAAGGATTTGATGTTGTCGCTGGCTGGCGCAAAGGAAGGAAGGACAATCGCTTCAGATTGATCCTCTCAGCCTTTCTGAATCTCTTTGCGTCCCTGGCAACTGGAGTCAGAATGAGAGATTACGGATGCATGATGAGGGCGTACAGGAGAGGCGTGCTGCAGTCGGTGTCTGTCTATGGCAGGCACACCCCATTCATTCCAACCCTGGTCACTTCCATGGGCTCCAGGACGTGTGAGGTTCCGATAGGGCACGAACCGAGAAAGAGAGGGAGGTCAAAGTACGGCCTGATTGGCCTGCTTTCACTCTATTCAAGCCTGGTTGCTGATTTCATCCACATAAAGATGGGGTTGCGGCCTAAGGCCAGGAAGCCGCTTTCTCACAAACTCGTCTTTTTCGGATATGGGCTCATCGGCCATGCGTGCCTGGAGTTCCTGCTGAGAACAAAGCACAATGTGGCGCGCGTCGTCACACATGCTGATGATCCTGACGAAGAGTCATGGTTTCCATCTGTTCATGATCTGGCTGCAAAAAATGGGATACCAGTCCTTGCACCACTGAAAGTCACCGATCCGGTTCTGGCTGAGACTGTGGAAAGACTGGAACCCGACTTGATCCTCTCGGTGTTCTACCGGCAGATCCTTCCCCGAAGGCTTCTTGACATACCGCGGCTCGGAGCAGTCAATCTCCATCCCTCGCTTCTGCCCGGATACAGGGGGAGATGCCCGCTGAACTGGGCCATCATAAATGGAGAGAAGAAGTCCGGGGTTACACTCCACTACATGACCGAGAAGGCCGACAGTGGCGACGTGATAGGCCAGCTTGAATTCGAAATAGCCGATGAGGACGACATCAAGACGGTCTATGAGAAGACGGTCACCGCTTCCCTTGAAATACTCAGGAGATTTCTGCCCACTATTTTTGACAGGGGGGCTGTGCGAACTCCTCAGGATGAAAGGCAGGCTTCATACTTCGGTAGAAGAACTCCTGAAGACGGGAGAATCGACTGGGCAAAGGGTGCGGACGAGATCCACAATCTCATACGAGGTGTGACCCACCCATTTCCTGGCGCATTCTCATTCATAAAAGACAAGAAACTGCTGATATGGAAGGCAACTGTCTCAGATCGCAGTGGGGCCCCGGGAGCCATAATAGGAACGGCGAACGGAAGTTTTCTGGTCGGAGCCGGAAGAGGCGCTCTCATACTGCAACGTACCCAAATGGAAGGCGAGGATGAGACTGATGGAACTGCTGCTCTTCAAAGGCTTGGTGTGAAACAGGGAGACAGGTTTGACTTCTAAACTGAAGGCTACACAAAAGTTCTTTGATGCCTACTGGCAGCATGAGAGAATAAGGAAACTCGACTCGATCGGCCTTTTCGCCAGGTCCGCAACCAAGAAAGCCTATGCGCTCATGGGCGGCTTGGAGGGGAAGAGAGTTCTGGAAGTGGGCCCGGGAGAAGGATTCGATCTGAAAGATATGTCTGAGCGCGGCGCGCAGGTTTTTGGTGTGGACGTATCTTCACACAGTCTCGACCTCTCCAGACAAATGTGTTCTCAGAGCAGCCTCTTCAAGATGGACGGAGAAAGTCTCGGATTCAGCGGTTCGGTCTTCGACCTTGTCTTCTCCAGAACCCTTCTCATGCACGTTGACAGAGGAATTTTTCTGAGGGAGTGCGTGAGGGTGCTCAAACCAGAGGGAAAGGCGATCTTCATAGAACCCTTGAAGTACAATCCGCTTCTGCTGCCCTACAGAGCAGCCTTGTCTTCGGGTCGGTTCATAGAACCTGACTATCTGAGACCAGCGGAAATAGAAAAGATGAAGCACGTCTTCTCCTCTGTCAAGGTCTGGTTCTATTACTTCGTCTCTGCTCTCGGTGGGCCGTTTGCATCAATTGCCCCGTGGTCAAAAGTTCTTTTCTATCCACTGGAGACGATTGACAGGGCCCTTCTATCAGTTCTTCCTCCCTTGAGAAACCTCTGCTGGATTTCTGTCATAGAGTGCACCAAATGATGTTGGGATTGAGAGTGGATGTTGATACTCTTTTCGGGCTGTCCAGAGGTGTACCCAGGTTGCTCTCTTTGCTGGATGAGCTCGATCTCAAGGCGACCTTTTTTCTTCCGATGGGGCCTGATAGAATGGGCCGGAATGTAAAAAGGATAGTCAAAGAGAGAGGCCTTGGACGTTCACTTGCGCCTTATTTGAGGCTCTACTCCTGGCAGACGCTGCTGGCAGGCACCGTGGTGGAGACGGCGGATTTCTCCCAGGCCGGTGTGAAGATGATGTGGAAAATCAAGAGAATGGGACA
Organism: candidate division TA06 bacterium; assembly: GCA_004376575.1. NCBI lineage: Bacteria > candidate division TA06 bacterium. Next base: position 2,926 of record SOJN01000095.1, read on the forward strand.
CGATGTTGGTCTTCATTCATTCGACCATTTCAGATGGCAGAACAGTGTCAATCAGTTTTCCAGAAACGAGCTGGTAACAGAATTCCAGAGGTGCATAGAGAGCTATCTTTCTATTTTTGGAGAAATGCCGCGATGCTGGGCAGCGCCAGGTTGGAGGACAACAGAGCTTTCCCTTTCTGTCGAGGATGGGCTTGGATTCGATTATGCCAGCGACACCAGAGGATTTGCCCCCTTCTATCCGGTATTCAATGGGATATCGCTGAAGACTCTTCAGGTTCCGGTGACCTTACCCACTCTGGATGAACTGATACACCAGGGGAAGAGTTCACTGGTCTTGCCCGCATCTGGACCACACGTCCACTGCGCGCACGCAGAGGTTGAAGGTCTTTCCAGATTGGAGTGGTTCTCTCAACTCCTGAGGCATGTTCTTGAACATGGAACCTCTGTGGTTTCGCTGTCAGCGTTGGCTCAATCGGTCTCTGATGCTCCCGGGTGTGCCGTGAGGGATGGAAGAGTTCCGGGAAGGACTTCAACGGTCGCAGTCCAGGTGACTGAATGAAGATACTCCTTCTTTCACCACCACAGCAGAATATCTACGGAAGATTTGGGCCCCCGTATGCTCCTCTGGGCCTTTTGCAGATTGGCGCATGTCTCAGGGCCGCAGTCCATGACGTAGAGTTTCTGGACATGGCACTCTATCCAGGGGAGTTTCGTGCAAGACTGAAAAGCTTCAGGCCAGAGATGGTGTGTATAACTTCAGTCACTCCCACATTTCCGAGCGCCCTGGAAATTGCACGAGTTGTAAAGAGTGAGTCAAGCGCGCACGTCGTTTTTGGTGGTCCACATGTGAGCATCCTTCCAGAGGAGCCGCTCAAAACTGGCAAGGTCGATTTTGTGGTGGTGGGGGAGGGCGAAGAGACAGTTGTGGAACTTGCACAAGCGATAAGGGGTGGAGACCCCTGTCAGGTAACTGGTTTGTGCATGCGCTCGAATGGAGAGACATTCTTGACCGGTCGCAGAAGACCGATTGAAAAACTGGACACCCTTCCCTTTCCTGATTGGACTCTCATCCGACACATAGGCGCCTATGCGCCGCCTGAAGCGTACAGCAGGAGGGTGTTCACAATTATGACATCCAGGGGGTGCCCATTTGACTGCTCTTTCTGTGTGTCATCCAAGCTCTTCGGGAAGAAAATCAGAAGAAGAAGCGTCCAGAACGTTCTGGCTGAGATGGTGAGCTTAGTACGAAACCAGGAGGCAGCCGAGATCCACTTTGCCGATGACTGCTTCACGTCGAACAGGAAGTGGGTCCTTGACTTTTGTGATGCGGTCGAAAGGGAGAAGCTGAGAATCAACCTTTCATTTATGAATGGGCTGAGAGCAGATGAGGTTGATGAAGAGGTACTTGCGGCACTCAAGAATGCCGGAGTCAGGACCGTGGGATTTGGGGTTGAGACCGGCAACAAGAGTCTGATGGAAAAATCTGGCAAACGTCTCTCTCTTGATGCTGTTGAGAAGGCCTTCGAGATTTCAAGAAAGATGGGTTTGAACACCTGGGGTTTCTTCATCATAGGTTTTCCAAAAGAGACGCGGAAACAGGCTTTGGCCACTTTCGCTCTGGCTCGCAGGTTAGATCCCGACTTTGCCAAGTTTTTTCCTCTGGTCCCATATCCCGGAAGCGAAGTCTTCGAGGAAATGGAAGATGCTGGACTTCTTGGCTGTCACGATTGGGCAAGCTATGGACTGTACAGCGGGTATGTTCCTACACTTTCTCAAATGAGCTCTACTGAGGTGGCTGATCTGGTAAGAACATTCTACAAGAAGTTCTATCTGAGACCGAGGAAGTTCTTCCTCAGGCTGTTGAGAGTCAGGTCCGTGGTTGAGCTGTGGTTGAATTTGAGGATGGTTCTGTTTCTGGGCCGCAGGTTTGTGGGCAAGGAGGCGTAGCATGAGGTTCAGGAGAGAGGAAGCTGAAGGATCTGTTTTTGCCTCTCCTCCGTCGGCTGATGCCGACGAAGGATCCAAAATGCCTCGTCTTTTCTCTGGAAAAGCCGGTCCTTTTGGACTCCATTGGGCATCGATGGCTGTCAGTTTCACCCTCCCAATGGCAATATACACTCTCACCGCTTGTCGCACAGTCTACTGGGGTGATACGGGAGAATTCCTGGTCGCGGCAATCGGGCTTGGAATACCTCACTCGCCCGGCACACCACTCTATCCCCTCCTGGGTAGGGTCTTTTCACTTCTTCCTCTGGCCGGAACAGTCTTGTGGGTCAATCTGATGTCTGCCTTTTTCGCATCTGTCTCTGCCCTTTTGGTCTACTTTATCGTCCTGCACGCATCTCTTGCCCGTGAGAGCACATCACGGTCCTGTGCAATCGCAGGGGGCCTTGTCGCTTCGTTGGTCTGGGCTTTCACCAACTCCCTCTGGTCCTACTCAACGGTCGCGGAGGTGTACACGCTCCAGTTAGCGTTCGTATGTGGGCTGACTCTTATTGGACTGAAGCTGCATTTGCCGAAGGGTAGCAACCTTAGTCTGCTCCCTTTATTCTTCTTTCTTTTCGGGCTGAGCCTCACCAACAATATTACTGTACTCCTCCTGGCTTTTGCATTTGCAGTCCTGATATGGCGTCCTTTCTTTGCGCTCGGAGCAAAATGGAAGACGCTCGTACTATTTCTGTTTGTGCTCGGTCTGACTCCATATCTTTATATGCCGCTCAGGTCCATACACAATCCGGCCATCGACTGGGGAAATCCAGAGACGACGTCGCAGTTCATGTGGGTATTGACGGCCCGGGAGTTCTCGAGAAATATGCTGGGACTCAAATATGCCCTGACAGGGGGAATCTTCAAGGCTTTCATGATCTACCTTAAGCTCTTGCTTTCCGATATATCCACGGCAGGTTTGGTTCTTTCCATCATTGGCGCAGTATCTCTTTTTCTGACGTCAAAAAGGATTCTTCTTTTCTTCGCGCTCATGTACGTCATAAACCTTGCCTACTCCTTTGCATTTGGCGCTGACCTGGAGCTGGAGGCATATCTCTTGCCTTCCCTTTTGGTTCTGGTGGTGCTTCTGGGAATGGGAGCGGCAAGGCTCGTCTCCTTCGGAAGGAAGAGATTTGGTCTGCTCATTTTTGCAGTCGTTCTTCTCACTCCCTTGACCATGCTCATTTCCCGTTACGAAGAAAGAGACCTGAAGGGCAACAGTTATGCAGAAGAGACAGGAAACGGTCTCATCTCTTCAATAGATGAAGGCGCACCTTTTTTCACAGAGAATACTGTGGATCTATTCACCGCCCTGTATGTCCAATCTATCAAAGGAGTCCGGCCAGATGTGCCCCTGATCTACTTACCCTACCTGAAGTATGAGTGGTACAGGGAGCAGGTTGCTCAGAGATTTGGAATGGACATTCCTCAAAACGAAGTCCGACTCATCGAACTGATGCAAGCAAAGGGGGCATATTACACTCCCCTCGACAAGATCACTATCCCTTACAATCTTCTCATTCCGGACGGGATCAGGTTCAAAGTGGTTTCTGACTCACTTACCAGTGATTTGATTTCTGCCAGTGATTCCAGGATGGCCAGTATCGATTTTGATCGCGAGACAAAAGATTATGATACCAGGCGCCATTTCGCAATGATCCACTCATATCTGGGTGAGTACTTCTTTCTGGGGGGAAGGTCCGACCTCTCCTCTAGAGAGTACCATAGGGCAGCCGAGATTATGCCGAAGAACAGTGAAATCCAATTGAACCTGGCTATTGCCCTGGAGCGGTCAGGGAGATTGGATGAGGCCTTTTCCGCATACCAGAGGTGTTTCTCTCTTGGCGGCAATAGACTGAGAATTCTGAAGGGGCTAGGAAAGGTCAGTCTGAAGCAGGAGAACGCGGCGGCTGCCAGAGACTACCTGCTCAAGGCTGCATCCTTAGATGTGACGGATGCCTTCATCTTCTACAATCTGGGTCTGGCACACCTGAAGATGGGGGACTTCAGGGCTGCCGCAAAGGCGAACCTGAAGGCTATCGAACTCAAACCTCTTTTTCCTGAGGTCCACGTGAATCTTGGGATCTCATATTTGAACATGGGGCAATTGCCTCAGGCAGTGGCACATCTCAGGAAGGCCATCTCTGCAGATTCTGTCCATATCCCGGCATACATAAATCTTGCCCAGGTGTACGTCTTTATGGATAGCCTTGAAACGGCCATGGCTGTGCTTGAAGCAGGCGCTGCTGGGGCTGCCAGCAGTAGAGATTTACGGATGATTGAGGGGAAACTAATGGAGCTTCGAGAATTGAGCAAATCTCTTGACAAAAAGTGAGAAACCGTGCTAAAAT
>SOJN01000096.1 GCA_004376575.1 candidate division TA06 bacterium
CAGCCATGAGGATGTGGTTTGAATCTGTGTAAATCTTGTGTAATCTCGTGGTTTCGAGTGTTGTGCTTGAACTCTATGTAAAATTGGACCATCTGACGTCCTTCGCGATTAGTACCTCGTACTTCCCAGAGGGGAGATTGGTGTTGAAGGGTGAAGTTTAGGGGTATATAGTGTACCAAATGGCTCTGCGATCCCTCAAAAAGGGCGTAATATATGGCCCCGTGCATTCCAAGAGGCTGGGCAGGTCGCTTGGATTGAACATTCTTCCTCCTGACAGGAAGGTCTGTACCTTCGACTGCGTCTACTGCCATTACGGCCATACTGTTGTACAGCCTTTTGAGCTTCCAGAACCCCGGTTTATCGAGGAGGAGCTGAGGGAGTATCTTTCAGAAGAGCCGGAGATTGATTTCATAACATTTGCGGGTCACGGTGAGCCCACGCTCCACATGGACTTCTTGGAAATAGTCAAGAGAGTGAAGAAACTGAGAGACGAAATGGCTCCGAATGTGAAGATCGCGCTTCTTACAAATGCATCGAAGCTGTCCAGGCCGGATGTGGCGGGAGCATGCGAACTGATTGACTCTCCCATATGTAAACTGGACGCCGGAGATGAGGAGACATTCAAGAGAATCAGCAGGCCAATGCCTCGCATCTATCTTGAGGATATAATATCCAATATCAGGGCTACGCCAAGAGCGGTGATACAGGCCATGATCATTGAGGGTTCGACAACGAACGCCAGCGATGAACAGATCAAAAGTCTTGTAGATGCCATAAAGAAAGCAAAGCCAACATTTGTACAGGTGTACTCCATAGACTTTCCCTTTCCGGATGGTTCACTGATGCCAGCTGCGAATGAGAAGCTTGAGAGAATCGCCCGGGTGATCAAAGAGGAGACCGGAATAGACTCAGAGGCGTACTGGGAATCAAAATGAATGAAGTGTATTTTATTTCAGATGCCCATCTGGGCATAGAGTCACCCGGAAAGGAAGGCAGGAAGAAGAATGCGCTCCTGTCATTTCTGAAGGAAGTTGCCAGTAAGGGCAGCGGCCTTTACATTCTTGGAGACTTGTACGATTTCTGGTTTGAATACAGAAGAGGAGTGTCCGTCCTGGACAGCAGAATTGCAGAGGCTCTTTCGAGTCTCGCTTCAAAAGGGATAGACGTCACCTATGTTGGTGGCAACCACGACTATTGGCTCGGAAGTTACTGGGAAGAGAGAGGTATCAGGATTAGTAGAGAGCCGATAACAGTTAATATCCAGGGCAAGACTGTTCTGATGGCGCATGGCGACGGTTTGGGAGGGGCCGATCCAGCTTATCTGATGGTAAAGTGGTTACTCAGGAACAAGATTTCCATTGGCATCTACTCTCAGTTGGGAAGGCCGATAGGAAACGGTCTTGCGCTCATGGTCTCGAAGTTGAGCAGAGCCAAATCGAACAGAACGGTACCAAGGATGACTGAAGGGCTGTTGCGCTATGCGATGACCAAATTCAAAGAAGGCTGTGATATTGTAATCTGTGGACACATACATAACCCAACCCTAGTGAGAGAGAATGACCGCATCTTCTGCCTGCTCGGCGACTGGATGGAACACTTCACGTATGGAAGGATGAA
>SOJN01000097.1 GCA_004376575.1 candidate division TA06 bacterium
AGCTATTTAGGCGGGAACAGCAGTTCGTCGGCCCATACTAGAAGTCTGCGGGAAGGCGGGATCTTTACTGCGATGGTGGCGACTGCAGTATGAAGGAATGTATCCGGTTTGCTCCAGGGACAAACTGTTTGACATATCGCACAGGAGTGGCTCTTCGTCCCCCAGTAAAGAAAACATTTTTCCCTGGACAACTCCCATTTACTGACCCCCCTTACCGCAACTTTGTCTCCTTTTGTAATCGCACCCGCAGGGCAGGCCTTTGCGCATTTCAAACACTTGCTGCAGAAGTCTTGAATACCCAGGTTTGCTGGCTCATCTGGAAAAAGAGGAAGATCGGTCGTCACGCAGGCGATTCTCGTGTTGGCACCGAACTTCTTTGTGATGAGGAATCCACACCTTCCCAGCTCACCGAGTCCGCAGTCTACTGCAGCAGGCACCACCATAATCCCATAGTTTCTCAAATGGTGAGCACGGGCCGGGTAGCCAAGTTCTCTTATGAAACGGGCTAGTTGCACAGAGGCCAGTGCACTTTTCGCGTACACCCTGCCAATCTCAAAGTCGACAAGACCAGAGGCTCCATCCCGGAGCAACCTGCGGTTCTGGGTGAAAGCCATTACTATCACGAATCTATGTTTGATGCTCAAAGGGTCTCCCCACACCAAGCCAGTATAGTCTGAAGCCACTCCTGCAAAAACGGGCCGACCCTCTTTATAGTTTTCAAAATACGGATGCCTGCCCTTATGAGAGTAGACCCAAGCCTGATTCAAGAGACCAACTCCCACCAGATCAGCTCCCAGAGTCCTGGCTGTCCTCTTAGTGAGAGACGTGAACTGGTCAGGAGGCCTTAGCAGTTTCGTTTCCGAGACCGGGCCGTCCACAACATCCGGAAGGGCAAGAGCGTCGACGGGTCCAAACACAGATTCAAAATATGGGCCTGTATTCCTATGATAGAACTTGGCCATTCTCTGGTCGATTTGTCCCAGCTCGGGGTGTTTGGTGTGGTATTCTCTCTCCTGTGGAGTGCCAGATATGAGAGAGGCTCTCGCAAATACTGTGTCGCGTTCATCCACACGCTCAAGTGGACCAACAACTTCATAGGTAGGGGATTGCGGAGAAATCGGAGGTCTCATATCCACAGGAAATCTCTTCTAAGGTCTTCAATTGTCAGGCAAAGGCTCTAACATTGTCAGTCGTGGATTGAGGAGAAAATGGAGGTGTGGGCAGTACCCCAGGGCTAATGCTTTCCCCTGTAGTCGAGCACGCTTGTTACCACTACATCATATTCTCCCACCTCTGCCACATCGCCAAATAGAGTGAATCTCATCTTAAGATCGACCGTCTCGCGGGGCTTCAGTGTGCCGGCCTGAGCCCACTCTTCACTAACCCTATAGAGGTCTCCACTCAATATGTCTTCAGACTTGAGTTCTTTTCTCGAAAAAGTTCGATATTCTTTGGCAATTGTGTCACCTTCAGCATCCATCAAATACCCCTCAAGTGCTATCATGTACTTTAGCCGCCTTGAGACATTGGTAAGAATCCCTTCCACAACAAAGACCTGGTATGATGCGTCTTCAGCAGTATCGTAGTAGCCGTTGGTCAACTCAACACGTATCGACTGCACTGCCCTTGCCCTTCTGGCAGAGGGACGATTGCTGGAGATTTGTCCCCTCACCATGAACACTGCAATCAGCAGACCAACAACCACCCCCACGACGATATTGACGATTCTGTTTCTCGCGGATTCTTCCTTGGGGATGAGCTTCTCCGGCACGACCATAAGGTGGGCGTCGAAGAACTGTCTACCGACATACACGATAACAAGAGCCATAATCATGCAGTCGAATCCCCATTCCAACGTTGATCGCATGTACCCGGCTCCAGACGCTATTGCGAATAAGAGACCAATAAAGGACCCAACAATAACTCCGATGCCGGCTCCCCTTCCGAAGTTGAAGGCCCCCAGATACCCCACGGCAGCACCCACAGCCGAACCTGCAAGAACGAAGCTAAGGAATCTGATAAAGAGAACACCTGCCGCCCGCGCACCTCCTATGGGAAGGAAGATTGAAACGACACTCAGACCGAAAAGGGTCAACATCATCACTGGAATGGAACATCCGAACCCACCTATTGCGCCGGCGATTGCTCCCGTCTTTGCTCTCTGCAAAGCAGGAGTCACTTTCTCCTTCGCGCTCTCCTTGGAGAATCTCGCACCACACTTCATGCAAACAAGATTCTTCATTAGGTTCTGGGTCCCACATTTTTCGCATACCTTCACCATTTCCGAGGCACTCTTCTTGCGGCGACCCTTACCCTTACGCTTTCTGGCCTGCTCCATAGCAAACGCGAACTCCCTTACCTCGCCAACAATCAGCCACTCACCCATTTTCGGATGATAGGCCAGATCATCCTCTTTAAGCTGCTCTCGTTCAATCCTGGACATCACCTCGCGTTTGGTCATCGGCCCCATTTCCACACCCGCCACCTTCAACTTCCAGTCAAAATTCGTATTCAGGTGCTCTTTCACATCTCTGATTGTTTCGATGCTTATCCATTTGTTCTCTTGAGCATAGAATATCTCGTCGTAGGCAGAAACCTGACCGTTCTTCAGAGCGACCGCCAAGCCTCGGAGATCAAGCTCGCCCAGTATTCGTTCGCCTCGTCTTACCTTCAGCTTCATCACCACTCTCCTGTGTCCGGACTCCCTAGATTATACTCCCTCAGCGCGCCCCGGTCAAGAATTCACAAACAGACCCAACACCCACAA
>SOJN01000098.1 GCA_004376575.1 candidate division TA06 bacterium
ACACCACAAGGCCGCGATCCTCTTCAGAAACTCATACCTGTTTACTATAGTCATTAGAACTCACCCGACTCCCTAAAACAAATCTAACACCCACAAACGGCCTGTCAACACTTTTTTGACATCTAGCACTACCTACTCACTCTGTCTGAACGCCCGATTCGCAGCCCGTTGGTGCCAGGCTGAGAAATGCAGCAAACACAAGATTTCAAAACCCAAAACTACGAAAACAGAAAGCGAAATAGGTCCAACTGAAAGAGAACCAGCCTGGCGAGAGACAGGGTAGTGTACTCTTCATCCTGTGTGCCCCTTTTCTCGCGAAGCGAGATACACGGGGCGTGCCCCGGTCGTTCCACGACCCCCAGCTTCACGGGGGTACCGAGCCCCACGAGGGCAGCCCCGCCCCAACATATTGAAACCACGAGATTACACAAGATTTGCACAGATTTAAACCTCATCCTCATGGCTTAACCCGACCCAGGAAAGAATCTTGTGGTAATCTGTGATAATCTGTGGTTACAAAGGTTTTGAGGTGTTGGAAGCTGAGGGCTGACGGCTATCGTACAGTCTACAGCGGAAACAAAAAGGTATTGAACGGCGGGGCGAGAAGTGGTATCTATGTGATGGAAAGATGATGGGCAAAACCAAATATGCGAGAGTAGTAGTTCCCATCCGTTCGGACAAGAGCTTCACTTACCTGGTTCCAGACAACCTCAAGGCCAAAATCGCTGTTGGATGTGAGGTGCTTGTGGACCTGGGCAGGCGAAAAGTGTCGGGCTTTGTCGTTGACTTCGACACAAAGTCTGTTCAGGGCATCAAGGAGATTCGAGCACTGGTTTGTGAAAAGCCCTTATTTACAGGAGATATGCTCAAGCTCACCAGGTGGATTGCGGACTACTACATGTGTTCATGGGGCGAAGCACTGAAGGCAGCGATTCCGGCTGGCGCAGGGGCAAGGGAGAAGACATACGTGAAGGCGCTGAAGCCGCCGCTTTCCACATTTGCCAGAAAGGAGCAGGATATCCTGAAGGCTCTCGCAGGAAAGGAGAAGACGTCCCTGTACCGTCTGAGACAACGGTTTCCAGACCTGGATGTCACGACCATACTAAGAAGACTGGAAGCCAAAAATGCTGTGTCCCTATCCAGTTCTATCAGTGAGTCTTCACTTATTCCGAGGAAGGAAATACTGGTAACGCTTGTGAACAAAGAGGATGCCGCCGAGCGGGTCAAAGACTTGAGGAAAAGGAGCCCAAAGCAAAGCGCCATACTCGAATATCTAACCGCCCATGAGGGAAATGCCACGTGGGCCGAGCTGCGGCAGGCCCTCTCCGCCCAAGTTTCCTCGCTTGGCGCGCTCGAGAAAAAGAATCTTATCAGGAGATCGTCCGTACTGAAGAGTACAGATCCAACCATCGGACTGGCAATGGAGGAGGCTCCGCCACCAAAGCTCACGCACCATCAGGCCCATGCTTTCACTCTTGTCAAAGACTATCTTGACCGGCACAGATATAGAACTATGCTTCTATACGGAGTGACAGGAAGCGGAAAGACTGAAGTATACATGAGAGCGGCCTCTTTAGCTGTAGCCTCAAACAGCCAGGCAATTGTACTTGTTCCTGAGATTTCCCTCACTCCTCAAACCGCCTCCAGATTCATTGCCAGGTTTGGGCATCGTGTCACCATAGTGCATAGCAGGCTTTCTGCAAGAGAGAGAGCAGATGTGTGGAGGGGGATAGGTGAAGGAGACTTCGATGTTGTTATAGGGCCAAGGTCCGCTGTATTTGCGCCATTTCCCAACCTGGGATTGATTGTTGTTGACGAAGAACACGAAGCGTCGTATAAACAATCAGATGTGAACCCTCGGTACAATGCTAGAGATGTCGCCATAATGCGAGCCAGAATCGAGAACTGTCTGTGCATACTAGGAAGCGCAACCCCCTCTCTCGAATCGTTTCAAAATGCAAAGAAAGGAAAATATGACCTGGCAGTTTTGCCAGAGAGGATAGACAGAAGGCCCATGCCCCAGGCCTCAATCGTGGACATGAGAGAGGAAAAAGACCCAATCTTCAGTTCAGCACTCAAAGAAGGAATAGCAGACCGAGTAAAGCGGGGTGAACAAGTGATGCTGTTCCTGAACCGTAGGGGATTCTCGAGATTCATGCTCTGCAGAGACTGTGGACACGTGGTCAAATGTCCCAACTGCAGTGTCAGCCTTACATATCATCAGGCTAAAGATATCTTGCTGTGCCACTACTGCGGCCACAGCAAAAAGGCACCCGATGCTTGTCCCCGATGCAAAAGCACAAAACTCCTGCTAAGGGGTCTTGGCACGGAAAGAGTGGAAAGGGAAGCCGGGAAGATTCTTCCCGGAATTCGTATTCTGAGGATGGATCTGGATACGACCAGAAAGAAACATGCCCACAGAGATATATATCAAACCTTCAGGAGACACGAGGCGGACGTTCTTCTGGGCACTCAGATGATTGCGAAGGGATTTGACTTCCCAGAAGTCACTCTTGTGGGAGTAATCTCTGCCGATACATGTCTCAACGCCCCCGACTTGCGCTCTGCTGAAAGAACATTCCAGCTCTTGACCCAGGTGGCCGGAAGGGCAGGAAGATCAGTATTGGGAGGCGAGGTTATAATCCAAACATTCTCTCCTGACCTTGATGTGATACAGGCTGCCGCATCTCAGGGCTACAGACAATTCTTTGATGTCGAATCGAGCGAGCGTGGCGAACTTGACTACCCTCCATTCTCGAGAATGGCGAAGATCAGTATCAGATCGCGTGACAGATTGCTTGCTGAGACGACAGCCAAAAAACTGAAAAAAGCCATAGAGAGGAGAATCCGAGAAAACGGAAGTGATGTAACGGTGCTGGGACCTGCACCTGCCCCTGTATTCAGACTGAGGGGCAATTATAGATACCAAATCCTTTTGAAGGCAAGCGGACCCATGGTGGCACAGAAGATGCTCAGTCCGATTCTGGCCCATTGGCTTGCTCCCAGAAAAGTCAAAGTGACCGTGGACATCGATCCAGTCGAAATCTTTTGAAGAAAGGAGACATTTCATGGAGAGAATCTCTGAACTTCTCACCGATCAACTCATCAATCTGAGTCTGACTTCGAAGGACAAGGAAGGAGTCCTTGAAGAGTTGGCGGACATGGTGCACAGAGCCAAGAAGGTGAGCGACAGGGATGCTTTTTTGAGGTCTCTTAGGAAGAGAGAGAATCTCGAATCAACCGGCATTGGAAAGGGGTTGGCGATTCCCCACGCCCGAACGGACACTGTTGATGGCGTGGTCATGGCCTTTGCAAGATCTGAACATGGGGTCGACTTTCAGTCCCTTGACAACAAACCCGCCCACCTGATTTTCCTTATCGCGTCCCCGGAGAGAGAAAAGTCTGTTTACATAAAGGTGCTTGCCCGCACATCCAGGCTCCTGAGGAAGGACAAATTCAGGCAACAACTGATGGAGGTATCCACTCCCAAAGAAGTAATACAGCTCATAGCAAAAAACGAAATCTAACTCGAGGGGGCAGAGAAGATGATGAAAGTCCGGGCTTACATGCACAAAGATCCCAAGACTGTGACGCGGGACCTGACCCTCAGGGAGGCGGCGTCTCTATTCATTTCTGAGAATGTGGAAGGGCTCCCTGTTGTTGAGGATGGAACCGTGGTTGGACTGGTCACCAGAAGGGATTTACTCAAGCTTTTCATCCCTGATTACATGGATCTTATTCAGGACGTCTCGTTTCTGGAAGACTTTGGCGTGCTGGAGCCGGAAGCCTTTTTCGGTATGGAAGGAAGACTCCTGCTTATCGAGGATGTGATGAGGGGTGATGTGCCTGAGATATCTCCAGATTCTTCCCTACTCAAGGCTGCCGTCATCATGGAGAAGAATAATGAAGATCTCCTCGTAGTAACAGACGAGAGTGGAGTACTTGGCGTCTTGACTAGGGCAGACGTTTGTAGAGCCTTCTTCGGAGCGAAAAAGTAGACCTGGTCTACCCTGCTGCAACTTTCATAATCAGGAAAACTATCTTGGTTCATACACTTATTCTTCTTGCCATAGTTCTCATAACCTACATCTTCATAGTGACTGAGAAATTTCACAGGACGACAGTTGTATTGTTCAGTTCCTCAGTAATAGTCGGCCTGCGATACCTCACCCCACGCCAGGCATGGGAACAATATATCGATTATAACACTCTAGGTCTCTTAGCTGGTATGATGATGATTGTGGCCATCATGAGGAAGAGTGGGATATTCCAGTTCGTGGCCATAAAACTGGCTAAGCTTTCGAGAGGAAACATCTGGCTCATCTTCGTATTCCTGATGCTCATGACCGCGTTCATGTCCGCAGTTCTAGACAACATCACAACCGTGTTACTTGTAGGACCCATACTCCTGCTCATAGCCGACGGCCTGGGCATAAACCCGATACCCTTTCTTGTTGGCGCCATAATCGCAGCCAACCTTGGGGGAGCTTCTACATTGATTGGGGACCCCCCTAACATGCTCATAGCCACTTCATCTGGCCTCAGCTTTGTGAGCTTCCTTGCAAACATGGCTCCCGTTGCGGCAATCCTTCTTGCGCTAACAGTACCGCTTTTGTGGGCAGTTTCAAGAAAGAGCCTGAAAACCCGAGCGCCGAGAGGATTGAGCATACTGGCCTTTGACGAGTCCAAAGCAGTGACTGATTGGCCACTTCTGCGTAAGTCGCTTGCGGTGTTCACGCTAACAGTCATCTTCTTTGTAATACACTCATTTCTGCACCTCACCCCTTCGGTCGTTGCCATTGCCGGCGCGGTTGTTCTCCTGTTCATAAGCGGCGTTAAGCCCGAAGAAGTGTTCAGGGATATACAGTGGTCAAGTCTCCTTTTCATTGTTGGGCTCTTCATCGTGGTCGGTGCGCTGGATAAGCAAGGACTAATGTCCAGTTTTGCATCGAGTATCGTTTCCATGGCGGACCAACTCCCAGAAGTCGCCTTGATAATCCTGTGGATGTCTTTTATCACCTCTGCCCTCCTGAGTAGCATCCCAACCGCTGCTGCCATGATTCCGCTCATCAAGCATCTGGGCGTCCAGATGTCTTTATCGCCGCAGGAGATGGTGCCACTGTGGTGGGCACTGGCTTTAGGCGTGGCGATAGGTGGGAGTTCCACTCTTGTCGGTGGCATTTCCAACATAGTCGTAGCGGGAATGAGTGAAAAACTTGGCAGAGCGGAAGCAAAGCTGACTTATTGGAGATATGGAAGGATTGCGGCTCCTATGATGCTTGCTTGCCTGCTAGTGGCAACATTTTATCTCTATTTGCGGTATTTCACAAGGTGGTAAGTGCAGGAATGTTAAAGACCCTGGCTGTCCTGTTCATATTCATACTCACGTATTTCGGAATAGTGCGGGAGCGCATACACAAAACTACGGTTGTCCTCCTTGGCGCGGGAGCGGTACTCGTCTTTGGTTTCGTTGGACCAGGCGATGCCTGGAAGGTGTATTTTGACTACAACACCATCGGTCTGTTGACAGGTATGATGATCATCGTTGGGGTAATAAAGAAGACCGGTCTCCTCCAGTACGCTGCCATAAAACTGACAAAAGCATCCAGAGGGAATTTTATGTTGCTTTTCCTCTTCTTTTCCCTGGCCACAGCATTCTTTTCGGCTTTTCTGGACAACGTCACAACGATTCTCCTGGTTGCACCCATAACCATTCTTATCACAGAAAGAGTAGGAAGGAATCCCCTCCCATTCCTCATCTCCGAGATGATATGCTCGAATATAGGCGGGACTGCGACTCTGATAGGTGACCCTCCAAATATGTTGGTGGGTAGTGCGGCAGGCTACAGCTTCACGTCCTTCATCTTGAACCTGACACCCATTGTTGTGATAGTACTCTTTTGTTCGATTGTTGTTCTTGGATTCATATACAGAGCGAATCTCAGAACTGGCGGCCAAGAAGCAGGATTTGAATCTATGGATGAAAGAAAAGCGATTGTGAACCCGAAGTTGTTGAGGACTTCGCTCTTCGTTTTCGGCCTTACTCTGGTGGGCTTCCTCCTGCACGATACAATCCACATAATGCCGTCAATGGTAGCACTGAGCGGAGCCGTGCTTCTCCTTCTCATTACCCGCATCCACCCAGACGAGGCTCTGGCCGAGGTTGAATGGTCAACACTCTTCTTCTTCATTGGCCTTTTTGTCATCGTGGGAGCAGTTGAAAAGGCAGAGCTGATATCGATGGCAGGCAGAGCTATTACAGCGTCTGTCCAGAATGAAGTTCTTCTGAGAATACTCATTTTGTGGTCTTCTGGTATCTTCTCAGCTTTCATGGGCGCCGTTCCCATTGTAACTGCCTTCATACCGCTCGTGGAAAATCTGGGCAGAGAGCTTTCAATTCCGCCTGAACGCCTTGCCCCTCTGTGGTGGTGTCTAGCCCTGGGAGGTTCCCTGGGAGGAATAGGGACCATTCTGGGAACGGCTGCAAACATGGTGGTCACAGGTATAAGCGAGAGGACGAGACACCGGATTACATACAAGTCCTACCTGATTGTCGGCTTTCCGATAATGATTATTGCTCTCATCATTTCGACAGGTTACGTGCTCTTGAGATACAGAGCACCCTGAGTGCTCCATTCCGGGACGAGGACGGCCCTGGATGCCCTACCTGCCTGGCAAATGGGGAGATAGGCGCCTTCCAGCAATAGGGCTTGACTGCTAAATCTCTGTCTGCTAACATAATTGGATAAACGTAACTCTGCCAGAGGAGTCCCGTGAAGAACCGTGTACTTGTGGTTGATGAGTCCGCATTTATCAGAAAGGTGATTGGTGATATCTTCCAGCGGGCCAACTACGAAATCTGTGGAGAAGCCAGCACCGTGACAGAGGCTGTCGACCTATACAAGGAGTCGAAGCCCAGTCTGGTAACTCTCGGAATGGTGATGACCGATATGAACGGCTTAGACGGGATCAGGGCCATAAAAAGGGTGGATGAGGAGGCCAGAATAGTCATCGTAAGCTCCTTGGGGAGAACTGCTTTGATCGATGCCGCCTTGAAGCTCGGGGCCAGGGAGTTTATCGTTAAGCCTTTCAGGCCTTCACGAATCCTTGAAGCGGCTAAGAGAGCAACAAAGGGTTGATGTCCGAAACTGCTGAGATAGGAAAAGCCGAGCTCAAAACTCTGAGGGGTTTGGCCGAGCGCATTCGTACTGGTGACGAAGGTGCCCATAACAACCTGGGGGTTTTCTACTTCAAAAGAGGTCTATTCGATGAAGCTGTCTCAGAGTTCAAGAAGGCCATAGCGATAGACCCAAAATTCGAGGTCGCCAGAAGCAACATCCTGCACGCTCTGGAGAAAGTGGGCGGAACAGACGCGGCCGTGAAGACACTACTGGAATCGGTGATGTCCCAGCCAAACGACATTGACGTCAGGATGGAGCTGGCTTCAGCCTATGGTTCCTTGGGTATGCATCAGGATGCTGCAGAACAGTACTTGCACTGCTTAAATCTGGACCCTGAGAACAAAGACGCGCACACGAGCCTGGGCATCATGCTAAAGAACACCGGCCTGTATCATGATGCGGTTCGAGAACTACAGATCGCCAGACGGAGCGGTGTGGGTTCCCCGGAGTTGCATCTCACTCTCGCGGAATGTTTCTACAACCTCGGACAATACGATCTAGCCATGACATCTGTGAAGAGAGCTCTAGAAGACGACCCGGAGCTTTCTGCGGCTCATTTCCTTCTCTCTTTCGTCTATGGCGAACAGCAAAAGGTTGACATGGCTGTGGAGGAGATGAAGACTGCGATAAGACTGGACTCCAGCTTCTCCAAGGCCCACGCGAATCTGGGCATAGACTACTACCCAAGACCAAGGATTGCAGATGCAGAGTCCGGGGTGGACAGCCTGGAGATAAAGAGCGCGCTCAGTACGGCCTTCCGTGCCCGCCGCATGTACGACGCTGCCCTGAAGCAGATGCAAGAAGCAGAAAGGATGAGTCCAGAAACAACAGATACCCTGTTGCAGATCGGCGAAATCTATCTGCTCCTAGGCGACTACGACAAAGCTGCAGAGGCCTACATGAAGGTTATTTCCATTGATGAAACTAAGCCAAAGCCCTTCAACGACATTGGAGTCCTCTGCCATAGCTGTGGCGATGTAGACCAAGCAATGGCATGGTATGAGAAAGCTCTGGAGAGGGATCCCTCATACGTCTGGTCACACAATAATCTGGGCATCGGCAATCTTCATCTGGGCAGGACCAAAGATGGTCTAGAGTATCTGGAAAAAGCACTCGAGTTTGATCTCTCCTATGTGGATGCTCACATGAACATAGGTGTGGCCCACATGGAGGCCGGCAGAGTAAGCAAGGCGCTGGAACAATTCAAGGAGGCAAGAAAGGTTGATGAGTATTCGCCACTGGTATACAACTGTCTAGGGCTTGTCAGGTCAGAGCAAGGCCGTGACAAAGAAGCGGTAGAGGCCTTTGAGAATGCAATAGAAATGGATCCAGCTTTTTCCGAAGCCCACTACAACCTCGGATTTGTGTACAGCAAGCTGAAGATGTACGACAAGGCCCTTCGGGAGACGAGGACCGCCCTGGATCTGAATCCTTTCTACTCAAGTAACAGGTTCAAGCTCGGTGTCCAATACCTGGGTCCTGGATCCGCTCTGACCATTTCTACTGAGATTGAGAACGTAGTAACCAAGAAACTGAGTATTCCGAAGATCGAAATGGCCCAGAAAGCAGTAGCACAAGTGGCTGCTGTGGGCATCATTGAGACTTCAAAGGACGAGAAATCCAAGGAGATTTCTGCACGCCTTGACCAGGCGAGACAAGATTTTGACAAGGGGCTTATCAATCAAACGATGACAGAAGCGGCAGATATACTTGCAGGCGACCCGGATAACCTTCAGGCCAGGGAACTAATAGCCATGGTCGAGAGGGAAAGCGGGAATACCGAGAAGGCGATAGATTGTGTGCGAGAGATTCTTGAAAAGGACCCGGACCGGACCGGGCTGAGAGTTGAACTTGCCAAGATGTATGTCGAGCTGGAGGACACGGATGCCGCACTGGCAGTCTTGAAGGAGCATGAGTCTGAGATGACTGAAGATCCTTCTGCGCAGACCCTTCTGGGCGAAATCAACACTGCCAGGGGCAATTTCGACGATGCCCTTAAAGCGCTTGAGGCTGCCGTCAACCTGGATCCCAACAATCCAAAGGCGCTCAACGATCTGGGAAACCTGTATCTACGAATGGACCAGCCTCGAGAAGCAATTTCTGTCCTGAAAAGAGCCACCGAGGTTGGCCCCAACTTTGCTCAAGCACACTTGAATCTGGGAGTTGCCCTTGCATCTTCCGGGAATAGAGAAGAAGGCGTCACCATGCTAAAAGAGGCCATAGCAATTGTTCCCACTTACACCAGTGCTCATCAGACACTGGCACAGCTCTATTTTGATTTAGAGAGATATGCTGATGGCGAGGTAGAACTGAGATCGCTCCTGGAAACAGACCCCAAAAATGCGGCAGCGAGAGTGCTTCTGGCAAAGGTTCTTAACGCCCTTGGCATGGAAGATAAGTCGAGGCTTGAGCTTCAGGCGGCCCTCATATTGGATCCATCTCTGCCTTCGGTCCACTACGAACTTGCCGAGGCCCACCTGGCTGACGAGTTGGATGATCAGGCGAAAGAAGAACTCGAGAAGGTGATGATGCTGGCCCCCGACAGCAAAGTGGCAAAAATGGCAAAAACCAGGCTTGAAGAACTTAAGGCTCGGAGGGACTAGGTAGAATGGCTGTTGAAGGACCGATACGGGAACTAGGCCTTGCAGATTTGCTGCAGCTCCTTTCTCTCAATCGTAAGACGGGAGTGCTTACGATTACTACCGACGAGGGCTTTGAGGTTGGGGAGATATACATGGACAAAGGAATGGTCGCTTATGCCAGGCTGAGCGGAAGGAAGCTGGGCGAACTACTTCAGAAAGACGGGTTATTAGACAACGACACGCTTGACCAAATTGATAAAGTGATAGCTTCAGAGGAAGCGGCGAATTACGAGGAGGCTCTTTCAAAGCTGGAGGTACTGACTCAGGCCGATCTGAGGGAGTTCCTGAGAATTCATGCTCAGGAATCGGTATATTCCCTTTGTGAGCGCCAAGACGGTTTTTTCAGGTTTCAAGAAGGTGATCTCACATTGACGGAAGAAATGACCCTGTCCATCAAGACTGAAAACCTGATAATGGAAGGGCTATGGCGACTGGATGAGTGGTCCAAGATAGCGAAGGACATACCTTCGTTTGACCTTATCCCTACGATAACTCGGACCGGGAATAACAAGCCCCTCGATCTCACTCCTGACCAATGGTTCGTATTGTCATACATCGATGGCAAACGAAGCATGAAAGAAATCATGGATGTGGCCGGCCACGAGTTTGAGACCGCCAAGATCCTCTCCGGCTTCATCACATCAAATGTGGTCGATGTAGGCCTTGCTAAGAAGCCTTCAGAGTCAACTGTGGAGAAGGGCATTGATCATTTGGACAGGGGAAAAAGATTCCTGAAGAAGAAGATGTATGAAAGGGCAGCAGATGAATTTCGAGCGGCTATCAAGCTAGGCTATGCTATTCAGGCGCACGTCCTCCTGGGAGACACCCATTACTACAAGGGTTTGCTCAAGGATGCAGTCACAGAGTACAACACGGCAGTAAGTTTAAACCCGAACGATTCAGAAATTCACTACAGACTCGGTTTCTGTTACGCCAAGTCTGGAGATTTCAGTGCTGCGATATTTGAATGGGACACATTCCTGACAATGTCGCCATCACACACAAAAACGCCAAAAGTTAGAGAGCTGCTGAAGGAAGCTCGCCACCTTAAAGAAGCCCTTGAAACGAGATAGAGATGGAAGAAAGTTCTGTTGACAAGATAAGAAAACTGAGTGAGACGCTCGCAAAGAATCCCGATTCCCTGGTCTTCGCCTCTCTTGCAGGGCTCTACCTTGAGCAGCAGATGATAGGTCAGGCGATCAAGATGTGTCTTTCCGGTTTGAAGTACCATCCCAATTATCTGAATGGTCACAGGGTGCTCGCAGAAGCCTATCTTGCAAAAAAGATGGTTCACTCCGCCAAGGGAGAGTATGAGAGAATCCTTGAACTGAATCCCAACGACGAGGCTGTCAGAACCAAGCTAGAGACGTTGACCAGGGAGGAGGAAAAGGCGAAGCCTCCAGCCGTCGCACTCCTGGAAGAGCCTCAGCTCGTAGACCCGGCACTCGAATCCCCCCCCGAGGGGAAGACGGAGGAGATGATTGAGACAGGGCTCAAGTTAGAGGGGGCACAAGAAGAAATTTTTCCGGCCGCCTCAACAATGGCAATGGACACTATAATAAGGGGTATGGAAGCAATCAGGAAGGAAGGCGAACCTTCTTCTCCTGCTGCACACCCAGATGAACTGAAGATTGGCGGACTGTCCACAATTGATCAGGCCCTCGGGGATCTGCTTCAGAAACCAGGAGTGAAGGCCACGATTCTTATGGAACCATCAGGGCTATTGGTAGGATCAGCTTCAAACGTGCAAATTGATATTGAAGAAAGGGCCGCAGTCGTCGCAGGCATGTTTTCATCTTCACAGAAGACCATGGCGAGCCTCAATCTGGGGAGAGTTGACAGAATTGTTGTAGAACGAGGCGGGTCAAGAATATACATGACCAGGGCCGGAGAGTTTATACTTGTGGTTGAAACAGAGACGAGCATGAAGCTTGGCCTGCTGATAGTTTCAGCCAAGAGGGCCTCGAAGACAGTTCAGCAGGTGGTGACTTGATGGATGAACTGCTCAGGGAGATAAACAATATCGACGGCATCGAAGGATCGATGGTCCTGGCAAGTGACGGATTGGTGATTTCTTCCAGACTTCCTGCTGAATATGCAGAGGGGATGAGTACAGCCCTTGTGGCTGAGCTTTGCAGGAGTGTGGAAGAGAAGACTACCAGCGTTGACAAGGGAAGGTTTATTGCAGGCTATGTTTTTGCAGAATCTGGAAACCTCATATACTTCCAGAGTCCTGATTTCATTCTTGCAGTTCTAACCTCGGTTTCTGCAAACATAGGCGCACTACGGCTCGCTTTAAGAAAGACCGCCAAGGAGCTCATAAGAAAGATGTAGCCCCCCTATCGGCTCCCCAGGTGCGGCTGGCTTTCCCTAATTACACGGAGAGGTGACAAAGATGAGAAAGTCTGTATTTGTGTTTCTGGCTCTTTTTCTATTGGTTTCTGGCTCGCACGCCGGGCCTGCCAACATGTGGCAAGTAGATCCACCCACAATGTCAAAGTGGAAGGAACTCCATCTTAGAGATCCCCGTCTCACCTCATTTCCCGCCGAATCGATTCACAGTTTCAATGTCCTCCACTACACTCTGGACATTGATTTTGCGATGAGCACAAGTTACATAGACGGCGCCTCCACAGTTCTCTGCGAAAGCAGAGAGGCGGGCCTCGATTCTATCCTACTGTATTGTGCCGGCCTCAGTGTAGACTCTATTGTACTCTCTGGCAAACAGTTGTCGTTCAATCTGGCCGGCGGAAAACTCCACATCGACCTAGATACAACGTTTCAGGCGTTCGATACCTTTGAAGTAAGCGTTTTCTACCACGGTTATCCCAGTTCAGGATACTACTGGTACGATACCTGGCCAAACATGCCCGAAACCACGGCATACACCTCAACTGAACCGTCTGACTCAAGATACTGGTTTCCCTGTTTTGACCAACCGTGGGATAAGGCTGATATGGGATGCAACATAAACGCTCGGGTCCCGCTTGGGTTTGTGGTGGCATCTAATGGCTTGCTCACCGCTGTTGACACAGTCGGCGGTACACATGCTGTATACAGATGGCAGGAGGACTATTCAATCGCCACATATCTCATGTCAGTCGCCATCACCAAGTATGTTCAGATTCTGGATGAGTACGTGAACAGCTTGGGCGATACGATCCCGGTGCAACACTTTGTTTACCAGGAAGACTCCTCACTTGCCGTTATGAACTTTGGAGACACTCCGGAGATGATGGAATTCTTTTCGAGTGTATTCGGGGAATACCCGTTTGAGAAGTATGGAATGGCTGTGGTCCAGCCCTTTTGGGGCGGGATGGAGCACCAGACTATGACTACAATTCTCAGGTCAGCCGCAGTAAACGGCTGGGAGATGGGAGTAGCCCATGAGCTTGCCCACATGTGGTGGGGAGATATGGTCACCTGTTTCATCTGGCCAGACATATGGGTAAATGAAGGTTTTGCGACTTTCTCCGAGGTTCTCTGGACTGAATACAAGTACGGTTATGCCGCTTATCAGGGGAACATGTGGTCAAAGGGATACTACTACTTTGAACAGGATTCTTCCGAAAGATTTCCGATATATGACCCAACAATCCTCTTCAACTGGGGCATTGTGTACTGCAAGGGTGCATGGGTGCTCCACATGTTGAGGCACATGATGGTGTCTGATTCGGTTTTCTTCGCAATGCTCACCGATTTCGGTGAGACATACAAATTCGGAAATGCGACCACCGATGACGTCGCGGCCAAGGCGGCGGAACACTACGGTTCGAGCCTGGATTGGTACTTCCAGCAGTGGGTATATGACCAGGGTCACCCACAATACGAGTATGGGTGGAACTCGGCAGATCTGGGAGGTGGCACTTACGAAATAAGAATACAGATTCAGCAGATCCAGACAAATGCTCCTTCCGTATTCGAAATGCCCGTTGATATTGAAGTACAGACAGCGTCAGGCGATACTACGATTGTTGTCTGGAACGACGCGGTCTACCAGACATTCACTGATACACTGTTCCTTGCTTCAGCTCCTACTGGTATATCTTTCGACCCTGAGAACTGGGTTCTAGATGAGCACTGGGAAGTACCATTCAACGGTGTCGCCGAGCAGACGCCTTCTCGCCGGGCTCGTGCGGCCCTCAGGGCAAGCCCGAATCCATTCAGCAAATCGGTCACGATAGTTCTACCCACAACACCAACAGCAACCCATTCGAAATTAGAAATCTATGATATCTCGGGACGAATGGTGAAGAGTTTTTCCTACGGGGCTGCCCAGCAAGCAAGCATGGTATGGGAGGGGTTGGATGATCACAACCGGCCCGTTCCAAGCGGCATCTACTTCGCCCTAGTCTCCAACAGAACTTCTACCGAAAGCCTTAAACTAATTAAACTTGAATAATCAGACGATGTGTCACGTATACGGGCGCGGCCTCCATGGACTGACGGGCAGGGAAACCCTGCCCCTACAGCCCTAAGATTGTGGATCGTAAGATAGCTATCAGCAGTCAGCTCTCAGCTGTCATCCTGGACGTTGTAGGGGCGGGGTTCCCCCGCCCTTTTTGTTTCACTGTTACTCGTGCTCTTCCGGCTCCCCCGGCGACATATTCTTCTCCCCAATGTAAAAATGCCCGAGGTCCTGAGTCAAACCGAAGGATAATTGAAGCTTTGTACTTTGTCCTTTGTACTCTGTACTTAGATTCTGGCATTTATGTCTTTCAGTATCTCAACCGCCTCCAATTCCTTGTCCAGGACCTTCTCGAGAGCTTTCACCTCTTCTGCCCTCATATCCCCTGTCCACGTTTCTCCCGGAGCCAGAGCAAACGGGAAAGGCGCATTTTTGGCAGCACCCTTCAAAATCTCCACCTGTTCCGTGTATACATCAGATAGGGCAGTCAGAGCCTCGCTGATCTCAGGAAAACTTCCCGTCACATCATCCAGAAACATTGAAGCCTGCATTCTATCATCTGCCAGCCTCTGGTATATCCACGCATTGGCCAGGCAACTTGTCTCAAACCTCTCTGAGTCCATATCAGCGAAGTTATCCATTTTCAGTCTCTGAATCCATCTCTCGAGGGCTTCTGTGCCAGAATAGTAGTCTCCGAAACTATCAGTTGTAGCTACTTTCAGAGCTATGTTGAGTCCGTTTATGTAGCTCTCCCTGTCTGAAGGTGAACCTTTTCTCTCTTTGAGCACGACTATTGCCCACGGGAATTTCTCAGCAATCGAATAGCCCTGCTGCTTGTCGTAATAGGTCCTGCATATGAGTTCAGAGCCACCTTTCTGATATCCAGTGATGACTCCCCACTCAGGGACTTCGATCAAATCAATCGCGATCACTGGCCTTCCCGCATCAACGCTCTCCTTTATGGCTATCAGCGTAGCCTCTTTTGCCATCCCACCTTCTCGCGCGCTCTCGGGTAGGAAGCGGCTCTCGCTGTCAAAACCCAGAGCGTCCAACGCCTCTCCACCAGCATCGAAGCCGCACGTGGGATCTGGTGAACTCGGGCACCAATCCTTGTGGAAATGAATTCGAAATGCTGAACCCGATACCCCCATCAGGTACGTGTAGTCTTTCTCGACCCCCAGGTAGTCCGCCGTCACTACCAGGCCGCCTACGAAGGAATTTGACATCCCCGTTTCCCAGCCTAACTTCCCCACTCCTTTCAGGACGACCGCATCATCAGCAAGCTCTATCTCCGGTCTTCTCTCAGTGAGATATACACCAATCTGGCCCTTCTTAATGCTGAAGCTCTTCTTTTTCCCCTTCCGGAGAACCACGAGTTCGACCTTCTCAGTCTTCGCTCTGTTCTTGAGCTCATTGAGCTGGGTCACTGAGCTTATCTCCTGTCCATCATATGTGAGTATGATGTCACCTTCCTTCACCTTCACCCTGGCAGCCTCACTCTCCGGTACGACTGAGGTTACAACCATATACTGCCCCTCAGGCATCAAAGACTTTTTCGTTTTACCAGCAGGCTTCAGAATCGCACAGCTGGAGGCCATAAGCCCCACCAATATTGCGACCAGAACCCCTCTCATGGTTCCTCCTTTCGCACTAGCGCAGCATCACCATCTTCCTGGTTGCTGCTTTTTCCTTTGCCTTCAACCTGAAGAAGTAGATTCCAGACGGGAGTCTCTTCCCGTCGGAATTTCGGCCGTCCCAGCAAACATATTTGAACTGACCTTTGCTGTCGACCTCTATGTTGAGTCTTTCCACAAGTCTACCACTCGCATCGTAGATTTCAATACAGGGATTTGCGGACAGTTCCTCAAGACCGAGAGAAAATCTGATCGAAGTTCTGTCCGAGAAAGGATTGGGGCTGTTCTGATAAAGCCTGAATTTCCTGACCCCCACCGAGGCAAAGTCCCTTTCTGTCTCTTCGATTCCGGTGCTATAAGGAACAACAGTTGCCCTTATCATCCAGTCATGAGAGCTCCAGTTGTGCCATCCTGGATCTGAGGGATTATCCCAGTACCACCAGGATCTCAGCTCCCTGGGTGAGGCACCGTCAGCGCCTATGCCCGGAGCACCTGGAGACGCAGGAAGCCAGTGCAGTTGGACCCAGAAATCCAGAAGTGGATCTAGCAGAATGTAGGGGTAGTCCTGTACAGCCCAATCAGGCGCGGAACCTGCCCCCACAGTGTCAGGTCCGTGCATGATCTCCCCGGGCAAACCTGAGCTGTCCTTATGTACAGTAAGCTCAAACACTTCTGTACCATTCACAAACACTCTCGCACCGGACAAATAGTAAGGTGGGTCGATGGTCGAAGTGAATCTCTGCGCGAACTTGTTCTCATGGTATTCAGAAGAAACAATATAGTAGGCTTCGGCAGATCCGTCATCATAGATTATCTCGTAAGTACAATCGAACGCTTTCTCAGTCGTATCGTTTGAGGAGTTGTATTCATCTATTACCCATGTCCAGGCCATGGCACTGTAAGAGCCAACCTCTTGAGGAGTCCACTGGTTGAATCCGACTGTGAAAGACGAATCTGGTTCGAGAAGATAGACAGTCTCGGTATCCGAATAGACTTCGGTATCGAGAGAATCAAAAATTGAGAGATGGACCGTTATTGTATCCTCATATGACCCTTCGTTTTTTATGGTTACCTGAGGTGTCAGAGACATTTTCACAGTCACTTCAGGAAATGGCGGTGTTATACCGGTCGCACGCGCATCATGCATGCACTTTGCAACTGTTATCAGAGTGTCATCTCCAGGATAGCCGTCACCAGCGAGAACAGTGTAGGCAGTAACCTCATACGGGCCGTACTCCGTAGGCGTCCATGTGGACGCGAATGTGACCTGCTCCGTGAAGGAAGGAACCAGATCCACGACCTGTTGTGAGTCTGAATATAGAATCGCACCCAGAGAATCCAAAACCTCATAATGGCCCCAGAAGGTTGCAGTGTCCTGGCCATAATTCGCGAACGTTGCTCTGGGTGTGACCGCATTCCCTCTCTCCAAATAGATACCCGGGCTATCAATTGATGAGGTGCCTACATTGGACGCTGGTTGCTCGCCTATAATGATGGCATAAACCTGCCCGCCGTTTCCAAACTCCCTTGCGTGGACAGCTTTGCCTCCTGCTGCCACGTAGTCTCCGCTGTCAGAAATGGCAACAGCGAAAATTGAGCCGGGCTCATCTATGTCATCCAGGAGTGAGAATATTGGGGTGGAGGATGACCTATCAAATACGGAGAGCACCTCACCGTAAGTCCCCCCGTACTGTCCCCAGGACCCACAAACACCTCTGGACCCATCGTAAGAAAGGGCAACACTTGCGACGTAGTCACCGTAGTTTTCGTGTTCCCACAATGGGACTGATGAGGTGGTATCGTACATCAACACCTTGCCGCCGTTGACCGGGCTGTACTGAAATGTCCCCGCCATGATCGTGGATCCATCCTCGGAAACGGCAACAGAGGTTACCCAGGGATGCAGGGTGCGGTGTTCAAACAACAAATCGTAGTAACCGCCTAGCGAGTTCCATTTGAATGCTTTCATATATCCATTGAAGTTGCCCATAACTACAATGAAGCCATCTCCGGATGTTCTCGCGGTTGTCTGACCATAGTTGGCAATATTCCCTCTTGATATTCCATCTTCCCAGATGAAGATCATGTCGTATGTAGAAACGACAACTACGTGCCCATCAGCAGACATGTCTACCCCATACACTCCCCGCGTTGGGTTGAAGTGTCTTGTGTAGACCGTATCTCCCGTCTCAGTGTCGAAAACATAAAGAATACCATCACCCGATGTAGCGCACACTGCAGCAACGAGCGAGCCGTCTTTTGAAACCGCGACCCCATCTGAGCTCGCCCCGTTGTAGCCTGACGGCCATGAGAATGTCCAGTTAGGGACGAAGCTCATCTTGTCCCATTCAGTAAGCCTTGCTCCGGAACCGCTTGCGGCAAGCGCTGATGCGTCAAAAGAACCGCTTACCGGAACCTGCCAGCTGGCATTGAAATAGCTAAACCAGATGGGGGTTTCGTCTGCAAGTGTCCTGTACAAGGAGACCCGTTCATTGTTAAGCCACCACCCTGCAAAGATGTTCATCCCGTCCCCGGCAATGAAGACATCGTTGGCAATCGCGTTCATGTGGTCCCTGTCTACCCAGAGGACGCTTGTATCTGGCACCGGGTGATGAAAGAGCGAGACGCCCGGCCCGGCGAGATCCGGATTACCAACCGGATTTGTCACAAACCTACTCTGCATGGAACCGTCAGGACCATCTAACAGCCCCTGTGATATACCCACCAGCCCCGCCTGTTCCGATGGATCTGCAAAAACAGACACGGAGAGAAGCCCGAAAAAGAGAACGACCAAACACAGACGATTCATAGTTCCTCCTTGTTCTTTGGTCCCCTCCGATTATAGGCCAAATCCCATGAGGGTCAAGGCGAAACGAAATAGGTCCGCGCCATCCCTCCGCTCCCGAAATTGCGAAATTCCCATTACCCGTGCGCCACACCTTCGAAATTCCACCCAACGCCACCCTACACCTTCGAAATTCCCTTCCCATGCTCCCTGCGACGCCCGAAATTCCACCCTACCACGCCCGACACCTTCGAAATTACGAAAGTCCCATCACTCCCACTCTATGCCCTCGAAATTCCGAAATTCCACCCAACACTACGCTCAACCCCACCCCCTGGTGAGCCAAACAAGTGGTGTCATTGCGAGCCTCGCCTTTGGCGAGGCGTGGCAATCTGGCGAAGTCGAGTCACTCTGAGCACTTCGCCATGCTCAGTATAAACATCGCGAAGACTCCACCAAAAGCAGATTCTTCGGCCCGTTGGGCCTCCCCGTGGAACGGGGCGGGCAGAATGACAGCCCGGGTCCCTGGAGTACCGGGACATGTCCTGAGTTTTATCGAAGGCATCATGGCGCGCCATTCGGTTTCGTAATTAGTAATTCGTAATTTCAGGGGATTAGCGAAGAATAACGGTCTTGGTTGTAAAGGAGCTTCTAGATGTGCGTAGAACAAGAAAGTACAACCCTGAGGGGAGGGAGGCTTTTTTATCGTCAGTCCCATTCCAGACGGCGCCACCGGGAGAAAGAAGTTCGGCCATCTCAGCGTTGCTGAACCTCTTCACAGACCTGCCACTCAAATCATATATGACCACCGATATGTTTTCACCCCCGGGGTCTTCTCCTGCCAGGTCCTGGACAAGGGTCAATCTGGTCTTGGTGGAAAATGGATTTGGAAATGCTCTGACATTCCCCAAGGAGGAGGGCCTGATCACTTCGGCCTCTTCGATTCCTATCAGCGGGATGGATACTATCCTCATCATGAAGTCAGTCTGGGTCCATTTCTTCCAACCTGTGGAGTCGCTGTACGCCCACGAATTACCGTCTATTGGATAGTCCCTGTCTGAACCTATATACGGCCCGGATTTTGAGTCCGGCCATCTAACAACGAGCCAGACGGTGTCTGCATCGACCAGGGTAAGAGAAGTGTCGAAGTCCACCCAGATCCAGGAGGGTCTCTCCCCAGCGACAATGTTGAGTGCCGTAACATAGGGATTCAGCGTATCGGGCAATCCCCCGGAATCCGGGCATAGCGCAAGGTTATCAAACCGAAGGGTGTCATCAACAAACAATCTTGCACCTGAAATGTAGCTTGGCGCACCTGGAAGCGCAAACTTCACTCCAAACTTGTCATTGTCGTCTCTGTCTACATTCAACCAGAGTTCGCAGGAGAAGTCGTCGTAATAAATCTCGCCATCCATGTAGGAGTATGTGGTGGCGAGAAATGTATCATTTTCTGGGTTCATGTCCCCAGAAAGATGAGAAGTCGCTGTCACTGAGTAGGTTTCCCCATATTTATCGGGGGTCCATGTGACGTTGTACACACCCGATTGCCGTGGCATCACGGATATGGTGTCTGTAAGGGTATCGAGCTCAATGAATCCCTTAGAATCCTGCACAATTACTTGTCCTACAAAACTATCCAGTGAACTACCAAGGTTCCGGTAGACGACTTTGAAGACATACTGCGTGTCCACTCTCACTCCTGTTGGGAGATCGCTCAGGTTAGTGATGGAGATGTCGTGCACCAGAGTTTCACCATAGGCAACAATGGCCCTAATCATAAGATCACCCGCGCTGTAGGGCAGCCAGCCTTGGCCATCAAAACTGTAGTAACTTCTGTGCCCTTGATTGATGGAGTCAGCAAGGATATAAGGCGGTTTCGGATAGCGTCCCGTTATCCAGAAGGAATTCATCTCGTAGTAGGGATTGGGTAGATCGATTCTGTCCCACAAAGGATATGACCCACCCTGGTAAAATGTGTCCAGCACAATCGGGCCCGGGAGACCTGTTGAGTCATCCCTCACAAAAAGAGAGCAGTCAGCTCCAAAGCCGAAACTCATGACAAGCACACCACGCACTGTACAGGGCAATTCAGCCGTGAACCTGACTCCCCATTCAGATCCAGCAACAGAGTACCAGTACCCATAACCGTCATCATATGAGATTGTGTCCTCGTCTTGCAGATGCCAAAGGGAGGCTGATTCGGAAAGAGGTTTGAGGAACTCCTCGCCTTTAGAAAAAACGCCAAACCTATCTGTTCTTGGACCGTATGCAAAGCAGGCGGCAGGAATGAGCACAACCAGAAGAAAGAGAACTCTGTTCATCCTGATTTCCTCTTCAATCCCACTCCTCTTATCTCAATTGTGCCGGGACCAGTCGCTTCCCCTTCCACCCTGTAATTAATGGATAGAAACTGGCTTATCACCCAGAGATTTGTGATAAGGTGCTCGGAAATCCTCGATGTTGTGTAAGATGTTTCCCCTTCTGCTATGCTTGCATAAATGACAAGCTGATCGGCCAGGTTTCCATCAAGTGCGCAGTGGCTCTTGTGGTGCCTCATGAGTTGGTCAACCACCTCATCGGCCACCTGCTCAGCAGGTTTCCCCTTTGATCCGAGTGTTGAAAAGCCGCAGCAGCAATTCTCATACTCCGCAAGCAGGAACATAAATGAACCCTTGCCCTTGGCCTGTGCATCTATCTCTTCGATTTCCGGTTTTATCCCTTCAGCGGAGAGCCTCTTGGATGCGCGGAGCCTCTGTCTCTGGGCAACCGAGGCCGGGAGATTGGTCACAGCTGAAACACCTGTCACATTCTTCAGGCTCCCTCTTTCTATCAATCTCAGCCCTTTCAATCCATCAACAGGGTCAATGTCCACCGCAACATCGCCACCACCAAGCGGGTAAAAGCCCCACGTATTCAGTTCAGATCTTGTCTGAAGCCCCATCATAGAGAGTGTCCTTAGAAGCACTTTATCAAAGTAGTGATAAGGAGGACTCCACGCAACATGTGTCCCTCCATGGACCCTGGCAGAAGAGCTTTGACCTGCGAAGGCCAATATAGGAACGAGCGCCTGGAGAACAAGACCCACTGAACCAGCGCTCCCTCTTTCGAGAGAAACGTCGAACTCGTACTGGCCGCCTGTTATGGTCTTGGGGGAAAAGGAGATCCTGTCTGAGCTGAAGTGATCACCAGATACACCGGCCTCTGTTACCACGCCTGCTGCTCTCACGCACGTCAAATGCTGCTGCTGGAGCCCCGGGTTTTTCCTTCCGGCTCTTATCTTCTCCACGCAGACGGGACGAAGCAAAAGACCTGAAAGGGACAGCGCAGCTCTCAATATCTGGCCTCCACCTTCCCCGTGTGACCCGTCTATTAGAATCTCGTCCACGCAGGACTCTCCTTCACCTGCAGGTTCATACCATGCACCTCACTCTTCAGTATAGCTCTCAGGCAGCACCAAGTGAGGATATTTCAGTGACGTTTTCACATTCTTTTCCTCATCTGAAGACTTCGACTCCTCTTCAGGCTTTACTATCCTGGACGGCAAATACGTGGACAGGAGTTTCCAGATTATGGGATTATCTGAAAGTCGATGGCCCTTCACATCCCGCACAAAAAGGGCAGCGAAAAAAGGTATTTTGGCCAGTTCTTTGAGCGCTCTCGCGAAAAACAGCACTACTCTCGCACAGTACGACGAAAAAACATCTTCTTCCTCATTCTCTTGAATGTGACGCATCAGCCGCATCTTGACTTCTGAAAGGAATTCCTCATCAGCAACCCGTTCTATCCCCCGGCTCAAAAACTCCTCCGGATCCTGCAGCTTGCGTGCCTTCACGTCTTCCAGGTATCCGGTCAGTTTTTCCGGATCGAAGTGGAATTCAACGAACTCCGGGGCAGAAAGCAGAATTGGGGATCTTCGGAGAGCCTCTTCAACAGCCATCCTTTCCTCATCGGTAAGTCTCCGACGTTTCTTGCTTACCTTTGGGGGTTTCTTGTGTTTGAGCCTGCTCTGCGCGGTCTTCTGCCCCCGCTTCCTGGCAAGCTTGTCCATCACCTTCTTCTTTGTCTTTTTGCCCATGGCACCTACTCGTGGGAGGAGTGCGGGCCAACCCTCTAGCCCCAAATATGTATGGAGGATTCTCTAAGCTTCTTGAATCGACTTCAGAGTTTCCTCTAGCTTCCTGACCTTATCCGTCCAGACCTCTCTTTTTCTCTTTGTCGTTTCTACGACCTCAGAAGGGGCCTTGGACACAAAATTGGTATCAGCAAGCCGCCCTTCCATCCTCTCAAGTTCGAACCTTAGCTTGTGTATTTCTTTGTTCAGCCTCTTCTTTTCCACTTCAACATCTATCATATCCCCAAGAGGAACAAAGACGGTCACACCAGGTGCTATTACCGCGCTAGCTGACTTTGGAGGCTTTTTCACTCCAGCACCGAGTTTGAGTTCGGACAGACCGGCCAGCCTGCTCACATACTCCTCATGAGCTCTAAAAGGTTCAATCTGAGAGCTCTTGTCGCCACTGATGATGCACATTAGAGGCTTGAGGGGCGAGAGGCTCATTTCAGAGCGTATGTTCCTCACGGCAGCAATGCCATCCATCAGAACGCGCATCTCACTTTCTGCAGCATCGTCCACCCTCGATTCCTCAATTTCAGGCCAGCCCGCGGTCAATATCGATTCGCCCTGGTGCGGCAACCTCTGCCATATCTCCTCAGTAATGAAAGGCATGATCGGGTGCAGCATCCTTATTATTCTGTCCAGACAGTGAACGGCAATGGAAAGAGGTAGGTTCTTGTCCTTTCCGGAGAACCTGGGCTTCACGAGCTCCAGATACCAGTCGCAGTACTCGTGCCAGAAAAACTCATAGACACAGCTTGCAGCCTCATGAAATGAGTATCTGTCCATCGCAGACGCATAAGCTTCTATGGTTCGATTGAGCCTCGAGAGTATCCACCTATCCGAAAGCTCAAGTGATGTGTTTGCACGAAAATCGATGGCAGTGAACTC
This sequence comes from candidate division TA06 bacterium, assembly GCA_004376575.1. NCBI lineage: Bacteria > candidate division TA06 bacterium. The sequence continues at coordinate 23,656 of SOJN01000098.1, forward strand.
TTTTTCAAGATTCATTAAGATGAACCTTGAAGCATTCCACAGCTTATTGCAGAGGTTTCTACCAATTTCGCATCTCTCTTCCCAAAGCCTGAATGACTGACTTTGGGTTTCAAGAGAGGTCAAGGTAAACCGGAGTGAGTCTGTCCCGTACTTCTTCATCATTTCTATGGGATCGACACCAGTGCCCAGCGATCTGGACATCCTCTTTCCATCTTTTGTAAGCACCGTCGAATGAATGTACACATCGAAGAAAGGAATCTCTTCCATCAATTCAAGGCCAGAGAATATCATTCTCGCAACCCACAAGTAGATTATGTCAGGGTCTGTTATCAATACTTTGGTCGGATAGAAAGCGTCAAGGTCGCCAGTCTTTTCGGGCCATCCCAGGGTTGAAAATGGCCACAGCGCTGAACTGAACCACGTATCGAGAACATCCTCATCCTGTCTGATCTTTTTGCTATTGCATGAGCCGCACCTTTCGGGCACCGAACGGGATACAGTGATCTCAGAACAGTCGTCACAATACCAAACAGGTATCCGGTGCCCCCACCAGAGCTGCCTTGATATGCACCAGTCTCTTATATTCTCCATCCAGTTAAGATAGACCTTGGTCCATCTCTCAGGAGTGAATTTTACTTTTCCACTCTTCACCACCTCTATGGCAGGCCCTGCGAGCTCCTCCATCCTGACGAACCACTGCTCTGATATGAGAGGCTCAATTGTCGTCTTGCATCTGTCACACTCGCCAACTGCATGGTGATAATCCTCTATTTTTTCAAGAAGACCAGCTGCCTCCATGTCAGAAACGACCTTCTTGCGGCACTCCTCCCGGGTGAGCCCCTTGTATTTCTTCCCCGCCTCCTCCGTCATACGGCCGTCCTGTCCAATCACATTGACCACTGCCAGCTTGTGTCTTTGGCCGATGTCGAAGTCATTTGGATCATGACCTGGGGTCACCTTCACGGCTCCCGTTCCAAACTCGGGATCAACAAGGTCATCAGCAATTATAGGAATCTCCCTGTCGGTGAGAGGAAGCGAAACCATTTTGCCTGTGAGCTTCTTGTATCGGGCATCCTTCGGGCTGACAGCCACGGCAGTATCGCCGAGCATCGTTTCAGGACGAGTCGTGGCAACTGTTATGAACTCACCGCCATCCTTCACCGGATATTTCAGATACCAGAGCTTGGAGGGAACATCTCTATGCCTCACCTCGAGATCGGAGATGGCACTCGTGCACCTGGGACACCAGTTTATTATCCTCTTGCCCCTGTAGATGAGGCCCTTCTCGTAGTATCTGACGAATGTTTCTCTGACCGCAGAGGACAGACCCGCATCCAGCGTGAACCTCTCCCTGCTCCAGTCGCATGAACACCCCAGGCTCGTCAACTGCTCACGGATCCTGCCTTGATACTTCTCTTTCCACTGCCAGACGCGATCTATGAACTTCTCTCTTCCCAGGTCGAATCTTGTCAGATTCTCCTTCTTCAATTCCTTTTCAACAACATTCTGTGTTGCTATTCCCGCGTGGTCCATACCTGGCAGCCATAGGGTCTCCATCCCCCTCATCTTGTTGAACCTTATCAAGATGTCCTGGAGTCCGTTGTTCAAGGCATGCCCCACATGCAGAGAGCCTGTTATGTTGGGAGGAGGTATAACTATGCAGTAGGGTTCTCTGCCGGAGTCAAGTTCAGCACGGAAGTAGCCCTTTTCATGCCAGAAATTCTGCCACCTAGATTCAACTTGTGTCGGTTCGTATCTCTTGAGTATTTCGGTATCGATGGGTCCCATTCAAATCTCTTGTTAGAAATGGGTTACGCCGGTGAACTTGAATTTGTCTATCTTCAATGCGGGAGCAACAGTACCCATTGCAAATCTGGCCCCGTAGCCGGCACTGCTGCCTATCAGCTTCGCCTCCTTGCCTATCATCGACGTATTGGAGAAAGCGTCGAGTATCGATTGGGTAAACCTGAAGTTCTTGACCGGCTCCGTTATCTCCCCATTCTCAATCAGAAAGGTTCCGTCTCTTGTCATCCCGGTTATCACTGCCTTAATGGGTTCAAGCACGTTGGTGTAGTGAAATCTGGTGACATAGATCCCCTTGTCCGTGGACTGCACCATGTTCTCTATCGTACCCTCTCCTTCTCCCATGAACAAATTGAGAGGAATGGGTCCGCCCAATGGCGACCCGGTGGAATGGCCAGTTGACCTCTTGTTCTCCTTACCTGCGGTCAAGGTGTCATAAACCACAGTTTTGGCCGTGCCCTTCTCAATCAGCATCACCTTGTTCTTGGGAACTCCTTCAAAGTCAAATGGAAAGGAGAAGCCGCGCCTGTCAAACCCATCATCCCATATGCTTATGTTCTTCCCAACGAGTTTCTTCCCCAGCTTACCACACATAAATGAACGTCCTTCTTGAAAGGCCAGGGCGCCCAAACCTATGTAGGCCAGGAATTCGATCATGTCGGCAACAGCATTCTCCTCCAGCACAACCACGTATTCTCCCTCAGGCACATCAACCGGGTTTGCGCTTTTGAGTGCCTTTTCTATGGCAGTGGCAGCAACAGCCTCCATATCAATCTCATCAACATCCCTTGACGCGGCCTGAGCATATCCAGACCCTGTTCCCCCCATCACCACGGTGTTCACATAGGCATCGGTCCCCATATTATAGGCGAAGACACCGAGCGAGTTTCCTATGGCAATCTCTGACACGCCATTGGTAAAGGCTCCGAATGCTTTAAGATTATTGTCTCTAGCCCCCTTTGCAATGGGCTCCACGGCCTTCGCCCTCTGCTCTGCATTGAACTTCGCCGTCCTCTCCACATAGTTGTCAATCTCTTTTACCTCGGCCGGGGCCGGCAGAGACTTGAAATCAGGGTTCTCCTTCTGCACTCTGGCTATTTCAACCGCCTTCTTCAGTGTCTCTTTGATTGATGCCTCATCCATTTTGTTAGTCGTGGCACGGCCTATCTTCTTCCCTATGATCGCCTTCACCGAAATGGCAACATTCGTCCCGGAAACATTCTGATGGATATATGAGTTCGCGAACCTGGTTAGATGTGACTCCTCCGCCATGATTTCAATCTCCGTCTGCTCTGCCTCAGACATAGCGATCGCTTTTTCTACGAGTTCCCTCGCTTTTTTCTTACCGAGCATAATATCCTCCTGGAAACTGTTTCAATTTGTATAAGTGTTTATCCTCTATAGCACAAAAACCCCTGTGTGTCTATTGAAAAGTTGCGGGACTACTCGGTACCAGGTGTTACATTTTTACATTTTTCTCGCGATTCAAGTGCTTCTGTTCGCTCTTTTCTCATCCCAAGCCACCCAAATGCCCCTAATATGCGAAACATCGGCCGGGAGCAACGCCTAGGTTGCTCAAAACAAGCGAAGTGTAAAAATGTAAAACCAGGTACCAAGCCGGCGGGATATCGTGAAATCTCGGGTTATTTGATTAGCTTTTTGAATTCTCGATCATCATGAAGGCTTTTCAAATCGTCATCGCCAATCGCCAGCTTTTTCAATTTAGGATTCAACTTTATTGCTTTCTCCAGGGCTTTCAGAGCGGCATTCCGCTTTCCGGTTGCAAGTCGGATGACACCAAGATCATACAAAACTTCTGGATTCTCTGGTGCTAAAGTTGCCGTACGTTCCATATATGGCAGAGCTTCCAAATGTCTTTTCTGAGTAAAAAGTGTCCATGCTTCATTCCACGAGTAATTCACCTGAGCGAATTTTAGCAATCGTCCCAATTCTTTGAATGGCTCTGCATGATCATCTACCCGTATGTCAATTGCTCGATCGGTGAATCCACCATAACCAGCATTCTTTTTGACAACCAACAGTGCGGCCGATTGTTTCCCACGGGCATCACCTCCGTTTTTCTCACCAGCGAGTAAAGCGGCATATAGTCTTTCTGCTAAGGTTCCTTTCGTTTGCAAAAATGCCGATTCCATGGCTGTGACTACGACCTCACCTCCAAGTATGTTACCTTGAATAGCATAGTTGAGACCATTCCGCCCTCCAGCCCAAGCCAAACATTGGCTCCCCGTATAATTCGCTGATTTTCCGTCGGCGGATACAATTCCGAATTGCCTCCTTCCAGGATCCTTATCTCCCCTCAAGAGTATTTGAGCAACTTCCTCCGGTGTTGCGCCTTTTTCTAATAGATCCAGCCCACGCCATCCGAAGGTCGTGTTTGCGAATGACTGAGTAGCCACTGCTCCTACGTCTGTTCTCGCCCACGGTACAACAACACCAACCGCAAAGAACCGAGAGGCAACTCCAACGCCCAGTTCGCCAGTGAGGGAATCACGGGCAACAATTGAAAACGTTGAGATAGCCTCATGCGCATTCGCAAAAGATGTTTGCCCTTGCAGAGGTTTTTCGTGTGCAGAAACGACTCCAACACAGAAAGTCATTATCAATATTTTAATCACCCTACTCTCAACAAAGCCGCGACAGAAATCAACAGTCATAACTTACCTCCTTCCTTGAAGGGTTTGAAGACATGAGCAGTCTAACATTGAGGTCAATGGGGTCAAACCTTATGAAATTTGTTTTCGTCCACCTGTAGTAGATGTTATTTTCGATCTTCGATCTTCGATTTTCGGATTTTGGAATCTTGTGTGATCTTGTGGTTTCGGGTTTTCAATTTCGTAATTTCGTAGTTTCGCAATTTCGTATTTTCCGGGTTGAATTGGGGGGCTGTCCCCGGACCTTCTCTTCACCGCCACTCCCCGTTCAATCTCTCCTCCCACGCACCCATCCCCGGTTCAATATGGTTCAAT
>SOJN01000099.1 GCA_004376575.1 candidate division TA06 bacterium
AGTTGGCGGTAGTGCTTGGCAATGGGGTGCTATGTCCTTGTTTGCCATTGGGATTGGTCTACCGCACTCTTTTCTGCATCTGTTCTGATGTTGCGTCTGACTTTTCTCTTCCTCCATGTGATACCTGCGCCGTTTTCCTGGAAATGGGCGCTAACCTAGCGCGCCGCAAGCGGCGCTACTCCATACATTCAGGAGTAGCCGAGCTTGCTCGGCGCCACAAGCAAGGGTTCTCCGTACGTTCCCCAACTCCTCTCTGTCATCAACTTTTTCGGAGAAGAGCCAACGACCATTTTCGAAGGTGTAGGGAAGGGCATGGGGGTAATTTCGAAGGTTGAGGGTGGGGCCCCGGGGATTTTCGCAATTTCGAATCTAGGAACCACAGATTTCACAGATTATCACAAGATTATTCTTGTGGTTCGGTTTGAGCCACGAGGATGTGTTCGAAATCTGTGTTAATCTCGTGTAATCTTGTGGTTTCAGCGGTTCGGTTGAATTTCGGTTTTCCATTTTCGAAGGTGTGGTGAGGGGTGATGGGAATTTCGGGTGTTGGGTGGTTGAGGGCAGGGAATTTCGTGGGTACAGGTGTAGGGGGGCGGAGTTTTCTCCTTGACACAGGGGTGTTTGAGTGATTTAATCCTTTTTTGCAGCGTCGGAAGGGCGGGGCTGGGCAAAGAAAACGTATGAGGGTGGTTCTACAAAGGGTTAGGAGTGCGAGAGTACTGGTAGACGGCGAAGTCAAAGGGGAGATTGGCCCCGGGGTCGTCCTCCTTTTGGGAGTCACTCACGGAGATACTGAAGCTGATATCAAGAGCCTGGCGGACAAATGCATAAACTTGCGAATATTCGAGGACGAACAAGGAAAAATGAATCTCTCCTGCGAGCAGGTGGGCGGCGCATTCCTTATTGTCTCCCAATTCACCCTCTACGGTGACGTAAGCAGAGGCAGAAGGCCTTCGTTTACTGACGCTGCAGAACCGGCAGTTGCCGAATCGCTCTATGAATCGTTTGTGAAATATGTGAGAGGAGCTCGCATCACGGTGGCGACCGGGTCTTTCGGGCAGAAGATGCTTGTCCAGATTGAGAATGATGGGCCGGTCACATTTGTGATAGATAGCAAGCAATAATAACATAAGCATTATCCCCGATGCTTGTTGTTCTCATTCCGGTTCCGCCCGTGTGAGCCACACAGAGGTCTCAATGTTAGTCTCCATGACAGGTTATGGCCAGGCAGAGAGAGGCCTGAAGAAGGATGGAAAGAAGGTCTCTTGTGAAATCAAGACTGTCAACCACAGATTCTGTGAGATAGTCTGCAGGCTTCCGAGAGTGCTTTTTCCTTACGAGGACAGGATAAAAGCTTTGGTCCGCGATCGTCTCGAACGAGGTTACACTACTGTTAAAGTGAGTATCGACGGCCCGGAAGATTCACTTGGAGCACTCGAGGTTGACTACGATTACGCCAGAAACTACCACAGGCTTCTCAGAAAATTGAAGAAGGATCTTGGCCTCCAGGGCGATATTGACGTCTCCCTGTTCATGCAAAGGCCGGGCGTCATAAAAGAGACGAGAGAAGAGGCCATATCGGGAAAGGAGTGGAACCGTGTCAAGAACGCCGTTGAGGCTGCCTTGTCAGAGGTTCTGACTTCGAGAAGAAGGGAGGGAAGGAGGCTTCTTTCAGACATGAAAGGGCGAGCTAAACGCATTGGCTCTCTTGTACAAAGAATAGAGAAAAGATCTCCGAAAACTGTCGCCGCAAAGAGGAAGAATCTTCTGAAGAAGATATCTCAACTACAAGACTCAGCCTATGCCGGTCTGAGGATCGAGGAAGAAATATCGATTTTTGCTGATAGATGCGATGTTGTTGAGGAGTGTGTAAGGCTCAAGAGCCACCTGGAATCTCTGGAGGCGATGTTTAAGAAAGTTGGGTCCGTTGGCAGGAAGCTGATATTCATGCTCCAGGAGATTAACAGAGAAGCCAATACCATTGCCTCGAAGGCGCAGGATGCACAGATCTCCCACGATGCCGTGTCCATAAAGGAGGAACTGGAAAGGCTGAGGGAACAGGCGGAGAACGTAGTCTAGAGAAAGACAGAGAGTGGATGGCCAAGAGGACGAAGCTAGCAGAACTTGCAAAGAAGGAAGTGAAGGTTGCTTTTCCCATAGTGGTCACAGCCCCTTCCGGAACAGGGAAGACATCTATATGCAGGGCGGTAGCGAAAGAACTAAAAGATGTCAACTATTCTGTCTCAGTAACCACCAGGAGTCCAAGGAAGGGCGAGAAGAATGGGAAGGACTACATTTTCGTGGATGAAAAGAGGTTCAGACAACTTGCCGCTGCGGGAGAACTGGTGGAGTGGGCTGTTGTCTACGGGAGTCACTATGGGACTCCGAAGAAGATGCTAGAGGAGAATCTGGGGAAGGGGCGATGCGTGATACTCGCTTTAGATCATAACGGAGGTGAGTCAATCAAGAAAAACTACTCTGGTACGGTGCTGGTCTATCTTCTGCCTCCATCTATGACGGAGCTTAGAAGAAGGCTGAGCGGGAGAGACACAGATCCCAGTTCCAGCGTGCAGATGCGCCTCAGGTCTGCACGGAAAGAGCTTCTGCATGCGAAGAAATATGACTACCTTGTGGTGAACAAGAAGCTGAGTGATACTGTTGGTACGTTGAAAGCGATCATCGCTGCGGAGAGCCACAGGCGTGAAAGATACGGTCAGATTGAGTTCCAGTGAACAGGGGAGTAGAAGCACACACCGCCTGTCTCTGGAGGGAGGTGCACGTTGACTATGAACAAGTTTGAAGCTGTGGTTATCGCCTCTCAGGAGGCGAGACGCATCAATGAGCTTGCAGACAAAGAGGAGAAAGAATCTCCACGGAAACCAACCGTAGTAGCCTTGAAAAGGTTAGCGGATGAGAAACTCAGGGTGGAAGTCCATGAAGAGAAAAAAGCCTGAAACTCTCGAGAGAAGAAGGATACTCCTGGGTGTCACGGGCAGCATAGCAGCCTACAAGGCTCTTGAAATAGTGAGGCGACTAAGAGCTCTGGATGCCGATGTAATTGTCATCATGACCGAGGCTGCCACAAAATTTGTGGGCCCTCTTTCGTTTGAGACGCTGTCAGGGAATGAGGTGGTGAAAGAACTCTTTCCGGCCCAGAAGAAGGTGGGAACCAGGCACATCGACCTGGCATCATCATCAGATTTGCTGGTTATTGCGCCGGCCACAGCGAACATCTTAGGAAAGATTGCGTGTGGAATTGGCGATTGCATCCTCAGCACTATGGCCTATGCCGTCAGGTCCCCCATACTGTTCGCGCCTGCGATGAACAAGAGGCTGTGGGACAACCCCGTTGTACGTGAAAACTGCCGGAAACTTGAGTCGCTCGGCCATGTGATGGTTGGTCCTGAGGAAGGCGATCTGGCCTGCGGTGAAACCGGAAAAGGGAGGATGTCTGAGCCCGAGAAGGTTGTGGCAGAGGTCGCGAAAACCCTGGCCAGGAGATTTGATCTCTCAGGCAAGACCATTCTTGTCTCGGCCGGTGGGACGAGAGAGTACATAGACCCGGTGAGGTTCATATCAAACGGTTCGACAGGCAGGATGGGGTTCTCTATTGCAAGGGCAGCACTCAATCGAGGAGCAAAGGTTCATCTGGTGGCAGGATTCACATCCGTGGGCCGACCCTCTGGTGTCGAATTCAGGTTTACCAAAACAGCGGAAGACATGAACAGAGCTGTGCTCTCAATACTCCCCCGTGTTGATGCAGTGATGATGGCTGCCGCGGTAAGCGATTTCCAACCGCAAAGATCTCATTCACAGAAGGTCAAGTCTAAGGAGATGACGCTCAGATTGGTGAGGTGTCCTGACATTCTGATGCACATCGCGAGAAAGAAGAAGAAGGGAACCTATGTTGTTGGGTTTTCTCTGGAGACTAAGGATAACATAGAGAGGGCGAAGTCAAAACTGAGAAAAAAGGATCTGGATATGATCGTGTCCAACGCGCCTGATGCTATGGGCTCTGAACAGGCTCGGGTCACTTTGATATTGCGTAAGGGTGATATCGAAGTTCTGCCCCTTCTAAGCAAAGATGAGGTGGCAGACAGGATACTGGACAGAGTCAAAAACTCTATTGGCTGACTTTTACTATGCAAGATTTTGCTCAGCTGACAAAAAGGTATCTTTCGCAGATGATGGAGATGGGTGAAAGGTTCATCTTCCTGGAGAAGTCCCCTGGCCCCAAGGATGCGATGCAGGATCTGATGAATAAGGTCGAGAGTTGCAAGAAGTGCCCTCTTTTCAAATCCAGGAAAAACTGCGTTTTCGGGGAAGGGAATCCCAGAGCAGAGATAATGTTTGTGGGTGAGGCACCAGGAAGGGAAGAAGATGCGAAGGGCAGGCCTTTTGTGGGTGCAGCAGGACAGCTTCTTACCAGGATGATTGAAGCGATAGGTTTGAGCCGGAGCGATGTCTACATAGCAAACGTTCTCAAGTGCAGGCCGCCTGGAAACAGGGATCCTCTTCCCGAGGAAGTGGATGCTTGCAAGGAGTTTCTTTTCAAGCAGATAGAGCTGATAAAGCCCAAGGTCATATGCGGCCTGGGTTCCCATGCAACAAGGACGCTTCTAGAGACTTCAGAGTCTATCTCCAAAATGAGAGGGAAGGTTCATACGTGCAGGTCCAGGATGTTTGTTCCAACTTACCATCCGGCTGCCCTTCTGAGAAACGCTGGTTGGAAACGGGCTGCATGGGAAGATTTGAAACTGGTCAGGAGATTGAGCAAAGACCTTTCAGATGCAAGGTAGGCTGGATCGATTCACCGGGCGCTGGCAAGATTCTGTGTTAGGGGATTGGTAGATGGCTGACAAGGTGACTGAGAGAACACAACCTCAGGCAGTGGAAGCAGAGGCTTCTGTGCTGGGGGGTATGCTTCTGGAGAGGAGTGCCATAGGCAGGGCCGTGGAACTGCTCGATGACACCTGTTTCTACCTGGATTCCCACAGAACGATATTTTCGACAATATGTGTCCTCTATGACAAGGGAGTGCCAGTAGATCTTGTAACGGTGACGGAAGAGCTGAAGAAGCGGAAACAGTTGGATAAGGCTGGAGGCGCTTCCTATATCAGCGTGCTCTTGGAAAGGGTGGCCACAGGAGCAAACGTTGAATACCACGCGAGGATAATTCTCGAGAAGGCGGTATTGCGCAAGCTCATCCAGTCAACCACTGGCATAGTCCAAAGATCATACGAAGGCACAGATGATGTGGATGAACTGCTGGATGATGCTGAAAACAAGATTTTCAGCATAAGGCAGTCTAGATTGAAGCGAGGATTCGTTTCAGTAAGAACTCTGATTAAGGGTTCCTTTGAGGCAATAGAAGAACTCTCAAAAAGAAAAAAGCATATTACGGGTATCGAGTCCGGCTTTGTCGACCTGGACAGGCGAACATCAGGATTTCAGAACTCTGATTTTGTGGTCGTTGCCAGCAGGCCTTCCATGGGTAAGACGTCTTTCGCATTGAATGTCGCTCAGCACGCTGCCATCAATACCAGGGTTCCAGTCGGGATATTCAGTCTGGAGATGAGCAAGGAGCAGGTTGTACAGAGGATGCTCTGCTCAGAAGCCAGGGTGGATGCACAGCGTTTGAGGACCGGGTATCTCTCTGACGCCGATTGGCCCAAGCTGACTGCTGCTGCGGGAAGGCTTAATGAGGCGCCCATCTACATAGACGACAGCGCTGTCCTTTCCATCTGGGAGCTGAAGAGCAAGGCCAGGAGACTTAAGTCCGAGGTCGACCTTGGGGTTTTGATGGTTGACTACATGCAGTTGATCTCAGGCCCAAGCAGTGAGAACAGACAGCAGGAGATATCGGCTATCTCCCGTTCCCTCAAGGCGCTGGCCAAGGAACTTGATATTCCAATCCTTGCCATGTCACAGCTATCTCGGGCAGTGGAGTCAAGGGGAGGAGCACGGCGTCCGGTGCTTTCCGATTTGAGAGAGTCCGGCGCAATAGAGCAGGATGCAGACGTGGTGATAATGGTGTATCGGCCCGAGTTGTATGGGCTGCAGCCCGAAGGCGTTGCGGAGTTGATAGTCGCCAAGCAACGCAATGGTCCAACTGGCACGGAAAAGCTGGCGTTCGTGAAGCAGTATACTCGATTTGAAAACATGTCGGGAGTTGAAGAGGTTAGTCCTGCTGAAGGAGCGGACGAGCTTGGCGAGGTTGTTAGCTGATGGACAGACTGATTCGCGGGTTTGACCAGGTCGCCTCCTTCGTGGGCGGCGTTTTCATTATGATCTTCGATGTGGGGAAGAGTATTCCCCGTCTACCCAGGTCGCTTCACCTGCTGGTGGAGCAGATGATGAGCATGGGTGTTGACTCGCTTCCCATCGTGTGCCTGACATCAGTCTTCATCGGCATGGTCACAACCTTCCAGGCCCATTTCCAGACCCAGGACTATGTCCCGGTGGTGTACGTCAGCATGTCCGTATCCAAGGCAATCATGATTGAACTTGGACCGATAATGACCGGACTTGTGGTGGCCGGACGGGTGGGGAGTTCCATAGCGGCCGAGTTGGGAACCATGAAAGTCACAGAGCAGATAGACGCTCTGGAGACGCTTGCCATCGATCCTGTTGGCTACCTTGTTATGCCCCGGTTCGTATCCGGAATCATAATGCTTCCCGTGCTTGTCATCATATCGGAGGCGGTTGCAATTCTGGGCGGCCTTCTGGTTGCGGTCTTCGGTTTGGGGATATCACTGCACACATTCCTCACTGGTCTACGCATACACTTTCTTGCCCGGGAGCTTTTCGGTGGTCTTATCAAGGCCTTCTTTTTCGGAGGAATCATTGCCATAATGGGTTCATATCACGGTTTTGAGGCTAGAGGTGGAGCTGAGGGTGTTGGGAGGGCGACCACCAGGGCGGTTGTCTCTTCCTCAGTTTTGATCCTCATATCTAACTACCTCATAGCGAGGCTGGTATTCAGATGATAGTTCTTAAGGGTCTGGTCCAAGGCTTCGGGGATAACCGGGTGCTCAGGGATCTTGATCTCGCCATAGACGACGGGGAGACGATGGTGGTCATAGGAGCCAGCGGATGCGGGAAATCCGTACTTCTGAAATGCATTATGGGTCTCTTAAGGGTTGACTCGGGGGCCATCATGGTCGATGGGAAAGATATCACCCAAATAGGGCGAAGGGAACTCTTTGAATTGAGGAAGAGACTTGGCATGGTATTTCAGAGTTCGGCCCTTTTTGATTCCCTTTCGGTAGGCGAGAACATAGGTTTAGCTTTGCAGGAACACACAGACAATTCGAGCGGAAGAATAAGGCACATAGTCGAGGAAAAACTTGGCCTGGTGGGTCTTTCCGGGACCGAACATTTGAGGCCAGCAGAGCTTTCTGGCGGCATGAAGAAAAGGGTGGCCATAGCGAGAGCCATTGTCATGGAGCCTGACTATGTTCTCTACGATGAGCCAACCACGGGACTGGATCCCATAACTGCGGACAGGATAGATGACTTGATAAGAGACCTTCAATCCAAGCTATCCATAACCACCATTGCGGTGACCCATGACATGAAGAGCGCATACAAGATAGCAGACAGGATAGCCATGCTTCATGACGGGAAGATCGTATTCTCTGGGACCCCGGATGAGACAAAAGTGGTGGAAGACCCGGTGGTGAGACGATTCATAGAGGGGAGATGGGAGAGGCCACTGGACGCGGAGCTGGAGACCTCCATTCAGGAAGGAGTAGTGCCAGCAGGGGGACAAGATGCCTAAGAGAGGTGTGGAGATAAGAGTGGGAGCCCTTTTGATTATTGCGATGGTTGTACTCTTTCTTGGATACACGTGGTACTCCGGGTACAAGTTCAGGCACGGCGGCTATCACGTGACCGTGCTCTTCTCAGATGTGACCGGCCTTCAGGTGGGTGACGATGTCAGGGTTGCTGGAGTGAAAAAGGGAAAGGTGAGGTCGATCACACTGGAGGGCAAGGATGTAGAAGTGGTTCTGAGGCTAGAGCAAGGCGTGGAGCTCTACAAGGATGCCGGTTTTGCAATCATGGATGTCGCTCTCATAAGCGGCACGAAATACATTGCAGTGATGCCGGGGACCAGTTCAGTCGCTCTCGATCTGGATGGACGTCCGAGGGGAAAACCGTCCGCCGCGTTTGCGATGAACAAGATAGTTGATCTTTCTGAATCGGTGAATAAGCTGGTCACTGTCTTGAGGGAAAATCTTTTTACTGACGAGGCTGTCACATCAGCAAGAGAGACGATTGAGAACCTGAATGCTCTGACCAAAAACCTTACCACGGTGCTGGATAAGAGTGGAAGGGACCTTGCCACCGGAGTGAATGCTTTTAAGTCCGCTTCAATTAAACTTGATTCACTTCTCGGCTCCGAGGAATTTACCAACACCGTGGCACGTCTTGATACTTTGACCCGAAAGATGACCAGCGGGGAGGGTAGTCTGGCCAAGCTTCTGAACGATCCTGATGCCTATGACGAGATGAAGGGGACGCTCAAGGCGGCGAAGGAGCTCCTTGAGGACATAAAGGCCCATCCCAGGAAGTACATCAATCTGGAGCTGTTTTAGACAGAGAGTCTGGTTGGTGGAGACACAGTGAAAAAGACTGAAACCAAATTCGTTTGCAGCAACTGCGGGTATGAGTCGATAAAGTGGTTGGGGAAGTGCCCCAACTGCGGAAAATGGGAGACACTTGCGGAGGAGATAGTAAGCCACTCACGCCTTCCCGCTCATTTGCCCCCCAGGAGCTCGCCGGTGAAAATAGGTGACATATCTCCGACAAAACATCTCAGATCAGCAAGCGGAATCGCGGAGTTTGACAGGGTCCTGGGTGGCGGGGTAGTTCCAGGCTCGTTGGTGCTGATAGGAGGAGATCCCGGCATAGGGAAGTCAACGCTGCTGCTTCAGTCAGTGAGTCGCCTGGCGGAGCGTGGGAAAAGGGTCCTCTACGCCTCTGGTGAGGAATCACGGGACCAGACCAAGCTGAGGGCAGAAAGGCTTGGTGTGGAGACAAACAATCTGTACGTTCTTTCAGAGACGAACCTTGAGTCTATCCTGCAGTCAGTTTCCGAGCTGGGGCCGGACATAGTGGTAATTGATTCGATTCAAGCTATCTACCATCCAGACCTTGATTCCGCACCGGGGAGCGTCGGCCAGGTGAGAGAGTGCGGTGGCCTGATAATGCGGACAGCAAAGTCGAATTCGATTGCGTTTTTCCTCATAGGCCACGTTACCAAGGGCGGAGTGATCGCGGGTCCCAAAACTCTTGAACACCTCGTAGATACGGTTCTCTATCTTGAAGGGGACCTTCACCACCACTTTCGCATACTGAGGGGGGTGAAAAACAGGTTCGGCTCGACCAATGAGATTGGCGTTTTTGAAATGGGCGAGAAAGGGTTAAGAGAAATAGCCAACCCGTCTGAAGCGTTCCTCTCGGAGAGGAGCGGGGGCTCACCAGGTGCTGTGGTTACCTGTTCTGTTGAAGGTTCCAGGTCTATTCTTGTTGAGATTCAGGCTCTTGTTTCCCCCACAAGTTTTGGAATGCCGCAGCGGGTGGCTACTGGTACAGATCAGAAGAGACTCGCGATGCTTTTGGCTGTGCTGGAAAGGAAAGGCGGCCTGAGAATATCAGATAAGGATGTGTTTTGCAATGTGGCCGGGGGCATGCGTGTTGATGAGACGGCCGCCGACTTTGCCATAATAGCGGCACTAGCTTCAAATTACAGGGACAAGCCCGTAGCCAGGGATACGATCGTTGTGGGAGAAGTCGGGTTAGCAGGAGAGATAAGGAGGGTCCACCAGATAGAAAGGAGGATAATGGAGGCTAAGAGATTGGGGTTTACAAGGTGCGTCTGTTCCATGGCAGACTCAGAGGATTTCTCCATCGAGGGTTTCGACATGGTTGGTGTGTTCGATGTTAACAACGCGTTAGAGGTTCTTTCTCTTTGAGGCGGCATGATATGGCTAACGTGGTTAGAGTAGTATTTGGCGTATTCTGTGGCGCAACAGGATACTTTATCTTTCATATATTGGGGCACATTCCCATCCTGGGTGTCCTGCTGGGTGTCAGTTGTGCGGTCATTATAATTGCGATTGAAGCTATGATCGTCCGGCGTTCAGCGATGCAGGCTGTGGCTGGGCTTATCGGTTTGGCGGCCGGATTGACAGTCGCCAATCTTCTGTCATATGTAGTAACCCTTGTTGTCAAGCCGATTGGTGGTGCGAAGATACCGCTGTTTGTCTTTACAAATCTGGCTCTGGGCTATCTGGGGATCGTGTTGGCGGTGAGGAAGGGCGCTGAGCTTCTGTCCGGCAATTCCGGTTTTCAGCAACCCCAGTCAGGAGTTCCAAGTAACAGCAAGATTCTGGACACAAGTGTCATAATAGATGGAAGGATTGTAGATATCGCTGAAGCCCACTTTCTGGAGGGGCCGTTAGTGATACCGGGCTTCGTACTCCAAGAGCTCCAGCACATTGCGGATTCACCGGACGATTTGAGAAGAGCTCGGGGAAGGAGAGGGCTGGATATAGTCAAAAGACTTCAGGCACAGAAACACCTTAAGGTCAGAATTGAAGATATCGGTATAGCCGAGGATGAACAGGTTGATTCCAAAATTGTGAGGCTTGCCGAACAGAGGGGTGCGTCAATCGTGACCACTGACTACAATCTGAACAAGGTTGCAGACCTGCACGGCGTCGTAGTTCTCAACATGAATGACCTGGCCGGGGCTATGAAGCCGGTTTTCCTTCCGGGAGAAGAACTCGAAGTGAGGCTACTCAAGAGAGGAAAGGAGTCCGGACAGGGGGTTGGTTACCTTGAAGACGGCACAATGGTCGTGGTCGACGAAGGCTCCACGAAGCTTGGCAGGACTGTGGTCTCTATTGTGACGAGTGTTCTTCAGACCACGGCAGGGAGGATGATATTCGCAAAGCTCAAGAAGTGAGCGCAGTGATAGCTGCGGCAGGCTCTGGCGAGAGGATGAAGGGCAAGACGTTGAAGCAGTTCCTGCCCCTCAGAGGTAGGCCCCTCCTGGCCCATACCATCCAGAAGTTCGAGGATTGTGATGTCGTAGACGAGGTGGTAGTCGTTGTTCCAAAGGGGAAGGTTGCTTACTGCCAGAGTGAAATAGTGGACAAGTACGGCTTTGGAAAGGTGATTCGCTGTGTCGAAGGTGAGAGAGAAAGGCAGGATTCTGTTTACAACGGATTAAATGCTGTTTGCGGAGAGATTGTCTGTGTTCACGATGGTGTGAGACCAGCAGTTTCCACAAAACTTCTGTACGAGTGTTTGAGTGCTGCTCGAACTTTTGGCGCGGCAATTGCGGGAGTGCCTGTCAGGAATACGGTGAAAAGAGTGGAAGAGGGAGGTGTAGTCGCCACGCTCAACAGGGATGAGCTATGGGAGGTTCAGACTCCTCAGGCCTTCAAGAGGGAGCTACTCATCCGTGCATTCGAAGACGCTTTGAAAGGCGGTTTTTACGGGACCGATGAGTCTTCTCTTGTGGAGAGGCTTGGAGTGAAGGTGCATATGGTCATGGGAAGCTATGACAACATCAAAGTCACCTCTCTTGAAGATTTGAAGGTTCTTGAAGTGGTAATGGAAACGGAGCCCTGATGCGCGTTGGTATAGGATACGATCTACACAAACTGGTAGAAGGGCGGCCCCTCGTTCTGGGAGGAGTGGCTGTAGATTACCATAAGGGCCTTCTCGGCTATTCAGATGGTGATGTACTGCTGCACGCAATTGCCGATGCCATCCTTGGCTCTGTAGGAATGGGCGACATAGGCCAGCATTTTCCGGATACGGATCCCAAATACAAAGGGATCTCGAGTTTGAAACTGCTGGATGAGGTTGCCAAGAAAACTGGACAGCTTGCTTCCGTGTACAATATTGATGCGACGATTATTTGCCAGGAACCAAAGCTTCACCCCTACATAGATGATATGAGGAAAAAGGTGGCAAGTATTCTCACCATCTCAGCGGATAGAGTTTCAATCAAGGCGACTACAACTGAGGGGTTGGGACCTGAAGGGCAAGGAGACGCGATAGCCGCACAGGCTGTGGTTCTGGTTGAAGACTATAAAGGCGAAGACTACATATAGCCCCCGGCCCCGCACCACCCCCGAAATTCCCCGCCACCCACGGCCCTACCTCCGAAATTGCGAAATTCCACACAACCCCGAGCCCAACCAACCACACATCCGAAATTCCACCATTCCCATCCGTGCACCTTCGAAATTCCCTTCCCACACTTCCTGCCACCCCCGAAAATAGAAATTCAACCGAACCGCTGAAACCACAAGATTACACGAGATTAACACAGATTTCAAACCAGTCCCCATGGCTCAAACCGAACCAGGAAGGAATCTTGTGGGAATCCTTGCCCTCCGAAGCCACGAAGGGCGAAGGAGGGTGTGATAATCTGTGGTTACAGAGGTTTAAGGCGGAACCCTTCGAACCACGAGATTACACAAGATTAACACGGATTTCGAACACATCCTCGTGGCTCAAACTGAACCAGAAGAATAATCTTGTGATAATCTGTGAAATCTGTGGTTCCTAGATTCGAAATTGTGAAATTCCGCCCTACTCCACCCTCATCCTTCGAAATTCCCCCATCCCTAAGGATTCAAAAAGCAGATTCTTCGTCGTCCTGACGGGCTCCTCAGAATGACAGGCGCCTTTTATTTCCCTGGGTGAGGAGTTTGTTATCCTGCCTGCCCCGTTCCACGGGGAACGACAGTGAAGGATCTGCTTGAGCCAGATTGATAATCATATAAAAGGCACCTCGGTATACCAGAA
>SOJN01000100.1 GCA_004376575.1 candidate division TA06 bacterium
ACTTGTACCATAACATATCCTATCATACAATTGAAGAGGTTTTGAGACAGCCTCTAGAACGGGGAGCGAAAGCCCTTCGATACTCTCAGGATAAACTCCGGATCTGCTTGTGCCAGATTGCTTCGTCGCTGACGTTACTCCTCCATCGGCTCACGCCGACGGAGGACCAAATATGTCTCATCCAGTGACATAAAAGCATCCAGGAGGTCCTTCGGCGTTGCCTCAGGATGAAAAATACCCTACCCTGTCTATCGACAGTGTGGCTCTTTTTCAGCTGGACCTATTTGGCTCGCAATGACATGAAAGGGAATCACGAACTCACCACGTGATCTGTTACAGGTGGTGCAGGGTGAGGAAAGTTCCCAATTTCCCAGTTTCATAATTTCGTGTTTTAGGGGATGATCAGGGAGGAAGGGCACTGTCAGAAGGGTACGCCGAAGTGTTTCCTGGTCAGTCCCTTGGCAAAGAGGCTGAGGAAATCGCCCATCTTTTCCTCCTGCACAAGCCGAGCAAAGTCGGCTTCAACCGCCAGTACGTGCTCATCTGGAGCATGAAGAAAATCGAATCTGCTTTTCTCCCACACGAAAAAGCAGAGGTTCTTGTAGTGCGGTTTCACCTCATATTTGGTGCCGGGCGCCCTGGAGAAAAGTTCCCTTTCAATAGAAAGGAATATGAGCTCAACAGCCTCAGCCGCATCGTCTCTTGAGTATCTGCCAAGGTCAGGCTCGATGTCCAATTTCGAAGTCGAATACTGATGAGTGGCGCCGTCCAGTGTCGCCTTGTGTCCAAGTCTTACTATTGAAACCGGCCTTCCCGGCGAAACTGAGGCTGGAACCATGAAATCCGCAGGGTAGGCCAAACTCGGTATCGCTCGCTGCTTGCCATGAAAACTCACTTCTGTTCTGAACATCCAGAAAGGAACATAGATAGCACCCTCAGCGGGCTTCTCTTCCGACTTCTCCCACAAACAGGGAACCACAGTAAGCTTCCCGGCCTGTGGTTGCAGTATCGCCTGGCAACTCTTGCACGAGAAGAAGACAGCATCACCGCCGCCTCTTACTTCGTGCGCTCCACAATGAGGACATGTAAGAGAAACGAGCTGTGCTTGCTGACCTTTCAAAACTTCCCTCGCAATGTGAATACGTGCCCTGCTAAGAGTATCCCTCACGCCACTCTTCCGCAAACTCCCTCAAGGTGCTGCGGACCCCTTCCAGCATCCCCGCGTACTCCGGCAGGAGATCAACTCTCCTTGAATCTTCAATCCGAACCTCTCGCCCATAGCGAAGCGCTGTCAGGCCACTCTGGAATAGCTGCGTGAAGAGAATAACACCAAAGACGATCAACGGAGCTATAATGATGGGAAGGGCGAAACCAATCAATGGATCAGATCTCATGGTCGGTGAGATGAGGCTCGTAGCCAGAAACCCTCCCAGCGCTGATACCAGTATGAGTGGACCAAGTCTGGCCGCAAGGTTTGCTGGAAACCTTCCGGATATGATGAGCCCTCTTCTCCCATTCACCACCACCTGATAAAGTCTTCCCCTGTAAGAGTACTTGATCAACCAGAACGGGTAGTATATGAGCGAGGCAGAAGTCCTGATTCGTTTTATCCTCTGGAAGAAGACTGAACCCAACCCTCTCCCTCCGGTCTTTCCGAGCACTCTCCTCTTGGTCAATTGCAGAATATCTTCCTTTGGTATGGTCACATCATACACAGTCCCCTCTCTTTGCGCCTTTCTGGGTTCATAAAGCACCTGTTCTGCCAGATCGTGGGGTTCCATGTGGACTGAAGTGAACCTCAGCCCTCCTGTACTGCATGCAGGCACAGTCACCTCTGCAGCCCGAGTTATCACCTGGGGACGCACGCCCGGTCGGAACCTCCAGCCAGAGTATCCTTCCCTGACCTTCCAGAAAGGCACGAAGATGGGTGTTATCTCTTTCAGCTGTCCTCGCTGGGGAATGTCCTGGGCCGTTTCTCTTTTTCTAAAGTATCGAAGAACCACCTTCTTCGCGTCAACTTCGGACAAGTCAAAAGGAATGATCGAGCGAACAGTTCCTTTGATTCCAGTCAAGAAATGCTTCCCACCACAGTAGGAGCAGTTCACTATCCGCTCATTCTCTTTTATGTCAATTCCTGCACCGCATGATGGGCAGTTCAACGCTATGGTTTCTTGCTCATCCATACTTGTCAACCACTACCTTTCCGACAAGGAACACTATAGGGACAAGAACAGCAAATGACCCTATTCTCCACCACACGTTTGGCGAGGCGAGCCCAGCCACTATGAACAATGCTAAAGACCCATAGCCCAGTGAGAGATATGCAGCTCTTAGTTGCTTCAATGGTGCCGCAGGAATCACGTTGGCATAGACGGCTCCCCCAGTTCCTTCCACAACAACTGTGTAGATCGCCGGGTCAGTTCCATAGGTGTATGCAACAGTCCACAAGGGAAGATGTATGAGCGATGAAGAGACCAGACGGTCTGGAGAAGTATTCGTGGCCGTCACAACCTTTTCCAGTGAAACATCGTGCAAGAACTGAGCTTCGACCAGGTTGGATTGGCCCAATTCCTTCGCTGAGAATGGCAAGAGATCAACGAGAGGCAACTCTATCCTGTTTATCTCCTCTACCTCTGAGCTGTTTGCCGGTGTGAGGTGGTTTTCACTGCCGCCGAACTGGAAATACCAGAAAGGGAAGTAGATCAAACTAGTCGATACTATGGTAACATCTTCATGCAGCTCATTGCCTGCAAGCCACGCGGATAGAATTGACATCAGGTCTTTCTTGACCACCTTCAGGGGAACGTAGTAGTGCTGGAGGCTCCTTCCTTCCTGGATGTAAAGAGTGGAACGGCAGAAAGGGCAACTATAGAATCTGTCGTCTTTGTCTGGACTGATCTTTGCTCCGCATTGTATGCATTCTGTGTCCAATTTGATTCACCCTCTCTTCTGCCCTGAGTGCTACCGTGATGCGCGTGCGACTGATTGCGCCGAACTTCAATTATATAATAGAGACGTTGAAATAACAATGGTGGAATCAGGCGTCACGGCCTGAGCCATTTTGTTGCATCGTTCTGAATCAGACTGTTCCACTGTGCACATTTTTGAGTGATCCGCCCTGGCAGAAGAGATCGCCCGCATTCCAGTACGCCTCAGAATAGCAAGACGTTAGCTCAGATTCAGCTGGCCCTGCCCCATGCGGCACAGACTTTGCTTAAATAAGATGATGAAAAGCTTAGCCGCATAGGAGGACATTGAATGGCAACCGCAACTCCCATAGAAACTCTCGAAAAAGACATCCCAACAAATCAAGGCTTCGAGCCACGCGATGAAATCGAGAGATTACTGAAGAAACTGACTGCTAAATGGGATGAAGAAGACTTTTTCGATATGCTTCCGTAGCATATCCTGAACACCTAAAGGAGGTACTCAAAGCCAAGCGGCGGGATTGCACGATCCCGCCGTCCCTCATTTTGGCCCATCTACACACAAAACACGAAATTAGGAAACTACGAAATTGGGAAATTGAAACCAACAACCACAGATTGTACGCAATCCAAAAGTTTATACCTGTCACCATGTCATGTCACGGGGGAGTGTTGGGCAATTTCTCAGTTTCTGAGTTTCTCAATTTCTGGTGTTGGTGAAGCAGGGAAGTTGAGAGACCGGTGGTAGCTCTTGACAAGGCAGGGGTGGGCATAGTAAGCTTTGAGTTAGGGGGTGAGACTCATGGCAAGAAAGGACAAAGGAGAGAAGAAGACCAAGAGGAAACCGAAGATGACCATAAAGGAAAGAAGGAAGCACAAGAAAGAGAAGAAACTGAAATGAAGCAAAAACAGGAGAATAGTTGGATCTCATAGAAGCAATCAAGAACCGGAGGAGTGTCAGAGCGTTTAATAAAGAAGACGTGCCCACACAGGTAATTGAGAAGATCCTCGAGTGCGGGAACCTGGCTCCTTCAGCCGGTAATCTGCAGCCCCGAGACTTCGTGGTTGTGAGGAACTCCAAAACCAAAAAGAGGCTGGCAGACGCCGCTTTTGACCAGGAGTTCGTAGCTGAGGCACCTGTGGTAATAGTTGTATGCGCAAACATGGACCGCTCCAAACCCTATGGCAGGCGCGGGGAAACCCTCTACTCCATACAGGACGCCACGGCTGCCATTCAAAATATGCTTCTGGCAGTCCACGCAGAGGGACTGGGGGCATGCTGGGTAGGGGCGTTTGACGAAAGCCAGGCATCCAGAATATTGGAACTTCCCAGCAATGTGAGGCCGATCGCTCTCATCCCTGTCGGTCACCCTGACGGGAGCCCGCAAGACAGAGGAAGGATGCCGATCTCGCGCCTCACCCACATGGAGAAATGGTAGGTACCCCACTTATCTTTTGCGTGAGGCAACAAGACATCAATCCCTTCCATTTAGACCCATCCTCTGAGTTAAAAGGTATGAAGTCCAGTGTGTCGTCTGGCGTACCGTTTGCTCCGGAAGGGATGACCCATTCAGTGTATCGTGTTAAATCATAGTCTGTTAAGGGCATTTGCTCCTAGAACAATATGGTGGGTGCTCTCACTTCCCGCAGCATTTCTTGTACTTTTTCCCACTACCACATGGGCAAGGGTCGTTTCTGCCAACCTTGCTCGCAGATACCTTCTGAGGCGCTTTTGCTCCTCGCTTTCTTGGTAGGAAATCAATGCGTTCACACGAGGGGATCCTGAAAGTGAAAACGGTTTTGCCTTTGAGATTGGATACTGCAAAATCGCCTGCACCAATCACATCCATGCCTACCAGAACATCCACGCCGCCAGCGAGTTCTCCTTCGGTTACTCTCAGTTGCGAAAATGCCACCTCCATTGGAAGATAGAGGTTCACGAGATAGACATTGGTCATCTTCTGGCCCCCGGCATGATGAACCAGAACCATTCCAACTGGCTTCAATCCACACTGGCGGGCGACCCTGCTTGAGACAACTGAGCCGGTGGCTCCCGTGTCCCAGACGCCAAAAAACTGTGTTGATTTCGGGCGCGTCCTTCTGGTTCGAGGGTCAAATGCTGGCGAGATGCGAACTGGAGTGACTAGGACATTAAGCCGTCCATCAGCCTCTATGGTGAAGCAACGCGCCTCAACTGACATGCCCAATTCCTACTTAAATGATACCCTTGAGTGGTAGGTCTGAGTGTAGCTCTTACTTCCTGGCTCACATTTCTGTATCAGAAAAGTCCCAAGCTCGTGCTCCTTGGTTGTTTCCTTTATGGCTTCTAGCTCAGAGTCATATTCCCCAATGACCTTGCGGTTCTTTATCACGATGAATTTGCCATTGTACTGCTTGACAAGTTCGTCTTGGTGTTTGATGTAATACTTGAATTCCTTTTCGAGTGGCTTGTCCATGTGAGCCTCCAGGTTCCTAGCCTAAATGGTCATTTTCGGAATTTCACACCCCGAGCACTACCCATACACCTTTCTAACATTCTCACTCCTACTATACTTGCCTAGCCCCCAAAAGTCAATTGTCTTTTCTGCTCCCATAGGACCAGAGCATCCTTTGTCCCATACCCACCCGCCAGTCCTTGCTCGTGACCTCACCCTGGATGAATACCCGCTCTCCAAAGGTAATGTCTGCCCTCACAAAAGCATCCAGCGGATAGAGAGCTCCCAGGACGAGCCGCCGGTCCCACCAGGACTTGCGACACTTGAAGAAAACCCTACCGAACCCTGGTCATCTCCACAGTTCCATGCTCTTTCCCGATGCCAACCAGGCAGAAGTAGACTCCAGGGGGAACCGGGACTCCACCATCTTCAAGCCCATCCCAGACGATTTCGAAAGTATAGCTGGTCCGTGTATGGGGTCAGGACATGGGTTACACATGTACCGGGACATAGGTAACACTTTTT
>SOJN01000101.1 GCA_004376575.1 candidate division TA06 bacterium
ACTGTCACGGCGTGGCGCTGGTCCCAGTTGAGCGGATACTCTCTCAAGGGCAGCGGTTTCCCCTGATAGTCATAGTCATATCCCTGCCTGTCAGAGGAGCTTTTTCCCATTGCCCAGGCGAGCGTATAGCTTGCACTGCCAGCGACGTAGTTGCTGTATCTTTTGTCCACAGAAATCTCAATGCCCCTGGTGTTACCGTAATCCTTGTTCACGAAGATCTGGTATGTGAGAGGCGGCACCCCTCCCTGTTCTGTGTCCACCAGCCCTCTGACATCCTTGAAGAAACCTGTTAGGTCAATGGCCAGCTTGTCCGTAAACGCATGCTTCACACCCAACTCGTAGGCAACAGTCTGCTCGGCAGATATGTTGGGGTTCCCGTAAAGTCTTATGGCAGAACCGAACTGTGTCGTGTCCGAATAAAGATACTGAAACTCAGGTATCTGCGAGAAGTGTCCGTATGAGAAGTACAGAAGGTCCTTTTCTGTAATGGGATATGCAATACCGAGCCTGGGACTGATCTTTCCCTCAATGGCTGTCTCCCCAACCTCCCAGCCGAATATCCTTATCTTCCTTGGTTCCCTGAGCTCGCCAACCTGAGCACCTGGGCCCCAGAAGTCGAGTCTCAAACCGCCATTTATCACCATACCCTCAGTCTCAACCTTGTCCTGAAGATAGACCGCGCCGGTAAGCGGCGTCCTGAAATAAAAGTCCCTGAACACCCCGATATTCGGCCACTCCCCTGGCACCGGCTCCCTATCCACATCCTGCCACCATCCGTACTGTATCTCCTTGTGGTTTATCTCGTGGTAGTTCAGCTCAAATCCGCCCTTCAGGAGATGATTCTGTCCTCTCTGGGTTGTAACGTCTGCTTTCAACGTGTAGATGTCAGTCCTTCTCTTGTGCCATTGTGTCCACTGATCATATCCCCAGTCAATGAAGCCGTCGCCGGTCTTCTCATCTCTGACGCCATTCTTGTTATAGTCATAGAATGGCTCATCCCCCCCGTCATATTGGCCGTTACCTTCACTCCCGTCGGCGTCATTCGTGTTTGGAAGACCGTCTGTGCCATAGTCATCGAAGGGCTCATCTCCGTCCCATTGCCCATTTCCATCCCAGTCTCTAAATGGCTCTCCCAAATCATAGTGGCCGTTCTTTGCTGGGAGATCAGTGAATGGCTCTCCCCACTGCCAGAAGCCGTCGCCGTCCAAATCAACAAAAGGCTCTCCGAAATCGTAAAGTCCGTTGTATATGTCCTGATCTACGAACGGCTCATCCCGTCCATCCAGTCCACCTGAATAGCCCATGTTTATGTCCAGCGGGTCGTCACTGGTGCCATGTCGGGTTCCTGTGTAGTGGACTATTTCATTCGGCAGGTGTCCACCGGGCAAAACCTCGCGGCCGGTCGAAAACTTGCTCAAATTGGCAGTATAAAACGTGTTGCCCGTCAGGGTATGATTCCAGGCCAGGCTTGCCTGATAGCTTTCTTCCCTCACCTTGTAGCAGTTTTCAGGTACGTATCTCCACTTCCACCCAAACCCGTCTCTCTTCACCCAGGAACCCCTGAAACCGAAAGTCAGTTTCTTCTGGTTCTTCTGCTCTGAAAGGTTCCATGTGAGTTTGCTGTTTGCAGTATAATAGTTCTGCTGTCTGTCGCTAAGCTCTATCCCACCCATCTCAAAAACAGGCCTCCGAACATTGTACGGATAGTAAGTATCTGTCCATTCACCTGTTCCCGAAACAAAGTACGAGACCTGCCCGGGGACGCGAACACCAAGCGCGGGCAGGAGATATCGCGTAATAGGTTCGGGCCCACCCATGCTCATTTCCGTGTAGTCCAGGCTGGTGGGTTGCTGCATGTCGTTGAAAGCCTGATAGCCGAGGTTGTCTGTCTTGTAAAGCACCCTTCCCGTCGTCCTTTGGCTGCCTTCTCTTGTCACGAGATTAATGACACCGGATTGGGCATTTCCGAACTCTGCGCTCCACCCGCCAACTATGATTGCCATCTCCTCCACTGCGTTGCTCCCCACCCTCATCCCGAAACCGCCCCCGACCAGAGGATCCTTGATGGACATCCCATCAACCAGGTAGAGAACCTCTCCTCCGCGGCCGCCCCTTATGTGCATCTCTCCCCTATCCGGATCGGTGACAGCACTCGTCTCTGTCAAAAGGGCTTCCTGCGGAGTCTGAACCGGCATGACGGCAAGATCTTCACCCGAGATCACTTCTTTGCTCTGGGTTACATCTCTGGGAATAATCCTTTCTCCTATGACCTTGATTTCCTTTAACTGATAGGCCTCTTGCGAGAGTTCTACGTTCACAGTGGCCGTCTGGTCGACTATGACCCGCACCTCGGTCGCCTCGAATTCGGCATAGCCCATCATCCTTGCCACCACTTTGTAAGTACCGGGCGGCACGTTAAGAATGTGGTAGTACCCAGAAGCGTCAGAAACAGCTCCCGTCTTGATATCGGGAACCCAGACATTCACAAATGGCAGAGCCTGGCCCGTCGAGGCGTCGAGCACTCTCCCCGCAATCTTCCCCGTCTCGCCGCCATGTACAACGGAAGGAATCAACAGGAACGCCAGAAACCCAATGAAAATGAATCTCTTCATGCTAAACACCTCCTGAAATACACTAGTCAGGGCCAAAGATCTTCACCACTCCATTGCCCCTGTCACAAACATATATCTTTCTATCACTCGTAACCCACAATCCAGCAGGGGAGTTGAACTGCTCACTGCCAGAACCGGTATCCCCCCACTTTCCGACAAAAGAACCGGCGGAGGTGAATTCGGCAATGTGGCAGTCGGCAGTGGCAGTATCACCAAGCTGAGACACAAAGATATTGCCGGAAGGACCAACAGCAATACCCCAGGGACGATACACCGAGGCTTCGATTGTCTTGGTCGGATCGACATTCAGGTTCTGGTCATACATCTTTATGTACGAACGTATCCAGTAATAAGGCGGGGACGGAGAGCCTTGATCGACGGTCACCCATAAATTGCCGGCTCCGTCGAAGGTGATGCCGCGGGCTTGCCGGGGATCGGTCGTCACCTCCACCTGGCCTGTAGAAAGGTCTCTCTTTCTGACTCCTACGTTACCACAGGCTGCATAAATGTAATCTCCTTCCACCACGAAGCTTGTCGGTGGATACATATTATTATTGGAACCCGATATTGAGCTGAAGCTCGTATCATAGCCCGCAGGGCCAGGAGTGCTGAATCTGTGGACTTTATCCACGCCACTGTCCAGCACATAAATCATTCCGCCGTCCAAATAAACGTCCATGGGCGTGGTGAAACTGAGGGTGTCGTCCTTGTATGTGGTATCTCCGGTCAATGTATCTACTATCGTGTCGACCTTAATTCCTGCAAACGAAAAACTGCTCCAGTTAACACCGTCGTAGTTCCACACATTGTTGTCTCCAGCATCAGCCACCCACACGTCGCCTGAACCCTCAACAAAGATACCCATAGGTTCTGTCAATACTCCCGTGCCTAACACCTCAAGCAGCTTGTAACTTCCTACTGGAATCGCGATGGAGCTGTCGGCTGAACCATCTGTCCCATCCTCGACCTTAATATCGATCACAAAAATACCCGAGTTATCTGGTGCCTTCCAGACTATCGGGTTCCCGGTATCTGTTTCAGTTGAAAACGTAGTGTCGGTGTAAAGCTTGCCAGCCTGACATGTCCACGTGTATGACAGTGTGTTCTGGTCCGGGTCAGTAGCGAAGCACTCCAGAGTGGTAGCGCCGCCTTTACTTACATTCGACGGGGTAGCGCTTAAACCCCTGATGTAGGGATTGTGAACCTCAGGCTCGACCAACTCCTTCTTACACCCGAGCAGAGACAGGACAAGAATGACAGGTAATATGAGAAATGCCTTGTTTTTCATACCTCTAACCTCTCTTTCCTAGCGGCTTTTCCCCATAAATACTATAGTAACAAAAAAGCAAAGTGTCAACACCTAATTTGGCCTGAAAAAGACTCATAAGCCCTTTGAGAACTTGCGCTTTTGCCGAAATCGTTCCATCGGGAGGATTCGTACTTCAAGAGCAGCTCCTCCCTTCTCGCCAGTTCGAATTCGTTCAGAGTATCCGCTCTCATGGCGCAACCAAATGAGTTCTGGATTGCCCCCCTAACCTCTTCATAACTCACCCGCTTTACAAGGAGCGAGGAAAGACCCGCAGGCGTCTTCGAACCTCTTCCAAACAGTCTCTCGAAATCGTATTCAGGTTCCACCAGGACAATTGAACCCTGTTGAAGAAATGCGCCGGACTGTCTCACTTGCGCACCGCCAGCAATCTTCTCTCTGCCAAACCTCAACTCATGGGTGACAGTCGAGTCAAAACAGGAGGCTGATTTCTCGTATTTCCCCCCTGGATTGGATTCAGCCGAAACATCCGCGCCCAGATCTTTGAACGCATGGACGAGCCTCTCCGATATCTTTCGATAGGTCTCAATTGTGCTGCCTCCAAAGAGCAAATCATCTGTGCCGGCGACAACTGAATATGTGAGGTCACCGTTGTGAACGACAGCCCTCCCGCCGGTAGGCCTTCTCACCACTGAAAGACCGTAGTGCACAGCTTTTGACAGGAGTTGATCCGAGGGCTTCTGAAATCTCCCGATCGTTATCGCAGAGGGGGAGAACGAGTAAAACCGAAGAGTCGGTGGTGAAACACCGTTTATGAATCCAACTAGAATGGCTTCATCGGTAGCCATGTTCAGACTCGCCGTCTGCGGCCCGCTGTCTATCACTCTAAAACCCGGTTTCATTTGGCAAGCCCTCTCAAGAAAGGGATAGTAGGCAACCACTGAAACAGCAGGAAATGCATTCTGCCGATGAGCAGAGAGAAACGGGCCATCACAGTGTAACCAAAGGAAGCCCCGAATGCTACCATCAGAAACCAGATGCCAACTCTCGCGGCCCCGCCAAGAACTCCCTTGTGTTCCTTTGAGAAGAAAAAGTATATGAGGCCGGTGAGCACCCCAACCACTAACAGGATGTTATTGATGCTGTTAAGCCTCAGGGTCATTGTGGCGTGAACCTGAGCAAGGGCATTTGTCTGAAGGTAGGTGATGAGAAAGTATCCGGCTCCCATTCCTATTATGAATGCCAGAGGCCAGCGGCTTATCCACCCAATCTTCGGAGCCAGCCTCAGAAGCATCATGACTCCCAGCACTGCCGGGATTATGTAGAGGAAATGCCCCTGCCTCAACGGGTCGTACAGATTGGGTAAGACTACGTTATGATAATAATAGGAAAACCAGTAGCCAGCAGAAACGCCCACGAATAGGTGTTCGGCAAACTTATAGAAAGGGTTATCCCTGTAAAGAAAGCTGAATATGCACAGGGTTAGCAATGCCGCAACCCAGACTCCAGCAATCTGTCCCATCAGGAAACCTCTTCCTTCTTACCTCGTCTGGCCCTTTCCACGAAGAAGGTTATGTTTCCGATAATGATGAATATTACTATGACCACGTGAGCAACAGATTGTGCATCCATGCCTGCAGTACCCAGATCCTTTCTCTTGATGAGGGTTTCGTATTCCGCGGCCCCCTTCATGCCACCCATGAGGCCTACCAGTTGTCCTGCCTGAAGATAGGCAAAATACTGCGGGGCGCTGACCGCGGTGCATCCACCCCCCACCTTCTTCCCAAATCTCCCCTGGGCTATCATCACCCAGGCCGGGATTCCGGGATCTCCTGCGGATAGATCTATCACCATTGCGATGTCGTCGTAGTTCCTGACACCCTTCATCAGGGGGATGTCCCCGATGGGCGTCCCATAGGCATCCTCAGGGAAAGCTTCCTCTAAACTTCTTCCCAGGGCCTGCATGACGACTATCCCGCCGGCCTTGAATCCCAGGTTGACATAGTCTTCGCCGTAGACCTTGCCCGCCTCCTCAGTGGTGACCGCCAGAGCCCTTTCTGCAAAAGGTACACCTTCTGGCCAGAGCCCCATGATGATGGGCTTCACCCCTCTTCTGAAGAGGTGCCTGAGTATTGCCATCGACATGGGATATATCTCAGGGTATGTGGAAGCGCCGAAGTCAAAGGAGATGAGCACCTTCGAACCCGAGGGGAGATTCTCCAACTCATCGTACAGGTTCCTGACTGAAGGACTCACCTTTATGGGGAACCCAACCGGTATGAGCAAAGGTACGATTATAGCCAGCGCTATGATAGTGAAGATGATCCTTCTGTCTATGTTTCTAATCTTCTCGACTAAAGACATGGTCAATCACCCGCCAAATATGTCCTTTCTATTCCAAGAAGGAGCCGGAGAGACGTGGAAACGACTCCCAACGATATCCCGATAAGTATCGCCCTTTGACCCGCAGTGTTCGGAACATTCATTATCCAGTTTGCTATCGCAGGAAATCCGGACCACACCATATCCCCAATTGGCACCCTCCCTATCATCACCAGTATTCCTGCTACCAATAGAAGAGCAGCCTCAATGTTTCTGGCTCTAAACGCCCTGTACGACGCAGAGGCGACGAAGAACGCCAGAAGTGAGAACATCGTCGAACTCATAGGCACATGCATGTTCCACCACATCCAGTAGAACGCGGTGCCTGGCTTTATTCCCCTGAAAATTCCAAACAGAGCCATTGCTGCCAGGCCTGCCAGCAGGACGAAGCTGTATCCAAATCCCTGTTTTCTCTTTCTTATTTTTATGGTGTGGAGTTTTATCAGGTTCCCCACGCCGAGAATCATTGCAAAGGCTGCCACCACCATGTACCAGGTATTCAGCATTTGCTGGAGACCGCCAAAAGGCTCGTGGGGGATGAAATACCCCAGGATCATTGCGAGGCCAGCGAGAAACGTGATGATCAGGGGTATTTGTCTTTTCATTATCATCTGGTCACCAGATATTTTGCGAGGAAAGTTATGCCCATAGTCTCCAGTATGACTCCAGCTCCAATAAAGAACATGAAAATAACCTTGCCCCAGTCCTGCCCTTTGAGGCTTCCCATAAGAAGCGGTTCTTTCGAAAGATAGGCACTTGCCGCAAAAAGTTCTTCTCCTATGAGTGTATAGTCACATGCGGCAACGAAGAAAGGAAGCTGGGCGGGCATAGCCGTGCCAGCAATCTGAATCGCGCCCACAGAATGTCCAGTTTCTGCCAGTATGAGAGACTCGGCGTAGAAGGCTCCAAGAAAGAATACTGTCGCTGGTTTCTCCCTTATCATTATCCCATCCACCCCTGCCGCGTAGCCGAACTGATCGTCCGTGAGGTAGTGTATGTTGTCAGCGTTGTAGGCATCCGGCCTTCCTACCGCCGAATAGGATTCCTTCACCACCTCCTGGGCGGTCGTCATGACCAGAGACTTTGAGACTGGCACGTGCAGTGTAACATCGTATTCTGCGGTCTTTTTTGCAACCCTGCCCAGAATAATCATACTGGCAATCGTCTGTATGTTGTCCATGTCCATGATGCCCGGGATGTAGAGGACAGACCTTCCCATTTCTGTAGCTCTACCTATCGCATCTTCCACAGCATCCAAACCACTGATTTTTCTGATAAACAGTTCCTTCCCAATTTTCGCATTGTATATGAACCAGAGGACGAAGCCGCTGAATAATATCAACGCGATAAGCATGTTCAGTCTATTCCTATTAAACCACTGCGGCGAGGAGCGGACCCCGTCGGTCGGACCGGATTCAGCATATCTATCGCCCGCCACAGCCCGGACCCTGTAGAAATAGAATTCTCTGTCAGACACGGCTGTGTCAATAAACCTGATCGTTCCCTTTGAGACTGAGCCGACCACCGAATATTCGCCATCGGCTGTAGCGCTCCTCAAGACCTCATAAGAGTCAATCTCTGAATCATCAGGAGAAATGTCCCAGTTCAGGGTTATGGATCCCCCACGATCGTTCGGGGTATCAGCGGCTCTCACGCTCTCCGGTGGGAGCAGATGCGGAAGCAGCCCCTCACTTGCTTCGAGCTCCTGTGAGAAAGCCGAAGCCGGGGACAGGACAAGAAGAAAAAAGCATGAGACGGCTAGAATTGCCAGGCGCATATCACCGAAACCCCTGATTCTCTTTCGACAGCACAAATCGAGAAAGCATGCTAGCACAACGTTTTTGTGATGTCCAGCACCAAATCAATAGAAAAAACCTGCCTTGCAGCCAAGAGCCAGGCAGGACACCTTCCACAAGTTCCTAGTCTTTGAAGATCAATCTATTATTCCCAGCCAGTCGTGCAGGAGAAACTGCATCCTCCCGATCAAAAGAGAAATACGCGCCATAACCGTGTAGCCGAAAGATGCGCCAAAGGCGACCATTATGAACCATATCCCGACTCCGGCTACCTTTCCGAAGACTCCTTTCTGTTCCTTGGAGAAGTAGAAATAGAGCAGGGTGGTCACAACACCTATCAACGCTATTGCATTGCTTATGTTGAGAACTGTCAGCATGGAGCCCTGAAGCTGCCTGAATATGTAGCTCTGGAAGTTAACCGGAACCGCTATCCCGGCAGATGCTCCCATCACAAACGCGATGGGCCATCTAACAAGCCACGAATGCTTCTTGGTGAAGAGAGAAAATACAAGTACGCCCAAAATCATGGGCAGGATGACCCAGTACTCGTGTCTTACGGCAAGCGGCGTCCATATTTTTGGTATGACAGAGTTGTACCATATAACGGCCATTGACCACCCGACTGAGACGCCTACGAATAGATATTCGGCAAATCTATACAAGGGGTTGTCCTTATAGAGAAAGGAATATATGCAGAGCGTCAGCGCTGCCGCGATCCAGACCCATAAACTCGTGGAAATCTGCATTTACTCGCTTCTCTTTCTGACTCTAGTTATGAAATATCCCACGTTCCCGAGCACAATGAGGACTATTATGAGAAGATGGGCTATGGACTGACTTCCCATCCCGATGGTTGCCCTCTTCCTGGCCTGTCGAACGCCCATCTGATCATTCAACTTCTCGTATTCGGCAGCGCCCTTCAGCCCCCCTAGCATCCCTACGAACTGCCCGGTCTGAAGCCAGGGATAGTATTGGGCCGCACTAACCGCGGTTGTACCTACGCCTACCTGCTGCTGGTATCGGGCACCTGCGTAGAGTACCCAGAGTATGGGGATAGAGCTGCCAGACAGGTCCACAACCAGAGGAATGTCCTCGTAGTTTCTTACATTTGCAAGCAGGGGAAGGCTGTCCAGATCAACTCCGTAGTAGTCTCTCTCAAATGTGCGCTTGATATCTTCGCCCATGGATAATACGACCGCCCCCACACCGGGAACATAGCCTAAGAACGCATAGTCAACTCCACTCACAACATCGAATTCCTCAGAGACCTCTTCCAAGGCAAGCTGGGCCATGCCTACCCCCTGTGGGTACAGTCCCCCGTATAGTATGACCCTTATCTTCTTGGCAAAACAGTTTCTCAGTATGGCTGTGGCCATGGGCAAAAGCTCAGGTTCAGTTGATGGGTCGAAATCAAACGAAAGTAATAGAGGTTTACCCTCAGGTTCTATTGCATTGATCGCATCAAAAAGATTCTGCACCGGGGGGGTAACGCGTGTGGGCATTGACATCCCGGCCACCAGCGGAAGAAGAACGGAAAGCCCTATCATCAGGAACACCCATCTTCTGTCCATTTTCAGAAATCTATCCCAGAATCCCACGTTAGTCTCCTCCGCCTAGATATCCTCTCTCAATCCCCATCACAATCTTCAGAGCTGTTGATATCATCCCTAAGCCCACCCCAAGCAGAATACCTCTTTGCGCAGCCATGTTCGGGTATTCCATTATCCACTCCACAATCTCGGGCATCTTCGGGTGCACCAAAGCACCTATGGGAACCCTTCCCAGCATTACCACAAGAGCTGCCAGTAGAAGGAGCGCCGCCTCAAGAGTCCTGGCCTTGAACGCCCTGAATGCCGCAGAGGCTATGAAGAAGGCAAGCAGGGAGAACATGGTGGCCTGAAGCGGAACAAGTATGTTGTTGAATATCAACTGGTGAGGAGTCCTTTCGCCTATGCCGAATCCTATCCCAAGAGCCGCAGCAACAATCCACCCCGCGAAAGTGATAAAGCTGTAAGGCCAGTGCGGTATCTTTCTTTTTATTCTGTTGATATGAAAATATGCAAGGCTGCGCCAGGCATAAACAAGCATGAATACGCTGACGATAATCATAGAATCGAGGACTGCCCTATAGAACCTGATGGAGAAAGGATGAGGAATAAAGAACTGAACCATCATCGCGACTCCAATTACCAACGCTAGTGTGAGCGGTCCTCTTCTCTTCATGGTCCCTACACGTTGAAAAGATTACGGATACTTGCGAAGCCCGGAAGCTTCAAAATTCCAAAAACAGTCCCCACGATTATGAAGAACAGTATCACAACCTTACCCCAGTCCTGAGCCTTCAGAGAACCGAGCAGCTTGGGCTCTCTGGAAAGGTAGGCGCTGGCAGCATAGAGT
Organism: candidate division TA06 bacterium; assembly: GCA_004376575.1. Classification (NCBI taxonomy): domain Bacteria; species candidate division TA06 bacterium. The sequence continues at coordinate 10,455 of SOJN01000101.1, forward strand.
TCCTCTCCAATAATAGTATAATCACAGGCGGTCACAAAGAATGGCAGTTGGGAAACAGCGTCAGTTCCCGCGATTTGAATCGCACCAGTGCTGGCACCGGTCTCTGCCAGAATGAGAGACTCGGCAAAGAACATTCCCAGAAAAAGGTTTGTTGCGGGCTTTTCCCTTACCATAATCCCATCAACTGCCGCAGTATAGGCAAACTGGCTCGTAGTTATGAAGAAGACACTGTCTTCCCTGAAGGCGTCCGGCCTTCCAGCCTCGAGGTAGGCGCCCTTCACCACCTCACGGGTTACCGTGGCCACGATAGGGTTCCTGTTTGGGACGATGATAGTCGTCTCGTATTCAGCAACCTTCTTGGCCACAGGACCTAGAATATTTATTGCGGCGATCGTGGCAACATCACTCATGGAGGAAAGGCCTGGCACAAAAAGAATAGGCTTCCCCATTTCCGTGGCCCGACCCACTGCCTCGTCAATCGCATCTAAGCCAGCTATCCTCCTTATGAAAAGCTTCTTCCCCTTTCTGGCAGACCCAACATAATATAGTATTAAAAAGACGAATATCACTATGGCGATAAGTGCGTTCAATCTTCCGAGGTGGAACAGCTGAGGTCTGGAAAAAGCGACGGGGGAAGGCGTTGAGAATTCAGAATCTCCGTACTCTCTGCTTTTGCTGATAACCCTGTAGTAGTATGGATTGCCGTCCTCTACGCCCTCGGTATCTTCAAACTCTTCTGTACCTGCAACCGTATAACCTATGTATTCATAGTTTTCAGCATCAGGAGAACGGTAGATTCCATACCCGCTTACCTTCCCCCCCTCAGCGTCATCCGCGGAAAGTTGCCAGTGGACAGTTATCGAGCCGCCACCGTCGCTGGGTGTGTCTCTGGCTGTCACTTGTGTGGGGGGTGCTGGAGGTCCGGGGACAGCGATCTCCTGGGAACTTGAAGGAACTACCGAGACCATTATAACACCAATGAGGAATGCAGCGCTGAGCAGACTGACTAAAATCATAAACCCTTTCTTAAGGCGCCATCCTGATGTGATTCCCAAGGATACTGAAATCTATCACAATGGGACAATAGCAGTCAAGAAAAAAACGATATATGCCCATCCCGCCCCAAGGTGTCAGACCTGCCATGGTTCCTCGCGTTGTCTCCTGCGCGCGGCGGGATTCTCTGGATCTTGTGCCCATTTCAGAGGATTTTCCTGTATGTACTTTCTGATACGATTCAATTCATCTTCATTGCGGATGACATGCTCATAGTAGTTACGTTGCCACAGGGAGATCCCCCGCTTGCCCCGTTCTTCGTTGGTACGCTTTGTGGTGCTCGACTTAAAAACACGGACAATTGCGCCAATCGTCTGCGATGGGGAACGAAATGGCGTTTGGTTCTTTGTAGGGGCGTAAGGCTATACGCCCCTACAAATGCCTGTAATGATCATAATTCCATGGATATGATTGGGCATCACCACATACATGTCCAGAAGGACGTTAGGTCGCAGGACCGGGGTCTGCAACCACCCGTGTTCCGCGATCTCTCCCAATGTTGTCAACTGTATTTGCTCGTCTACGACCTCGCCGAACAAACACTCCTGACCCCGTACACAGACTGTCACAGAATAGGCACCGGCCTGGCTGTAGTCATATCCCTTGAGGCGAATGGAACGACGACGGTGCTTTTCAGGATCGAACCTTATCTGGCGCCTCCACAAGAATCAAGGCTTGGAAATGACCCTTTACACGTTAAACAGATTGCTGAGGAAGTCGCTCTTGAAGAAGAGGGAAAGGATTGTGCCCGCCAGCATGAAGAAGAGAAGTATCACCTTTCCCCAGTCCTGAGCCTTGAGTGAACCGAGGAGTTTGGGCTCTCTCGAAAGATAGGCGCTCGCTGCGTAGAGTTCTTCTCCTATAATAGTATAGTCACACGCAGTAACAAAAAATGGAAGCTGAGAGACTGCGTCAGTCCCCGCTATCTGGACCGCACCGGTCATTGCACCAGTTTCGGCGAGTATCAAAGACTCAGCATAGAACATGCCAAGAAAGAGATTTGTCGCAGGTTTTTCTCTTATCATGATCCCATCAACTGCCGCAGTATAGGCAAACTGGCTGGTGGTGACGAAGAAGACACTTTCTTCTTTGTATGCATCTGGCCTTCCGGCCTCCATGTATGACCCCTTCACCACCTCACGGGTTACAGTAGCAACAATTGGGTCTGCATTCGGCACTATGATGCCGGTGTCGTATTGGGCAATCTTCTTGGCGATAGGGCCAAGAATATTTATGGCAGCTATGGTGGCAACATCACTCATTGTCGATATGCCTGGCACGAAAAGAACGGGTTTACCCATCTCTGTGGCGCGACCGACAGCTTCATCAATAGCATCCAGGCCAGCTATCTTCCTTATGTAAAGCTCCTTTCCCTTCTTTGCGGAACGGACATAATATAATATTAAGGATACGAACACTACTATGGCAATCAGCGTGTTCAGCCTTCCAAGGTGAAATAGTTGAGTCCTGGAAAGAGCAGCAGATGAGGCTTCTGAAAACTCTGAATCACCGTAGTCTCTGCTCTTCGCAACAACCTTGTAGTAGTACGGCTTGTTGTCCTCTACACTTTCTGCATCTTCAAACTCATTTGTGCCGGCAACCACATGACCGGTGTATTCGTAATTGTCACCGTCTGAGGAGCGGTACATTGCGTACCCGCTGACCTTGCCACCCGCGAAATCGTCTTGCGAGAGGTCCCACTGGATGGTTATCGAATGACCGCCGTCATTTGGAGTATCTCTAGCTGTTACTCCTGAGGGGGGAAGTGGAGGACCTGGAGTAGCAAGTTCTTGTGCTCCGCAACTGTAAACCGCCAAAAAAAGCACTACAAGAGGTAGTAAGTATCTAAAGGCTCGCATATTCATTTATGGACTTCATATGAGGAGATCTACCCTTCAATAATCTCCACATTCGCTCTAGGCAGAAGCGCCTTTCTGCCGTCAGCAAGTTCCACTTCCAGGACTCTGACCTTTGCCTCCGTCTCTATGTTTTCCAGTTCGCTGGGCAGGCCAGTGACCTTTCCCAGGATGCCGAAGTAGGGCTCCCTTATGACCCTGATGGGGCTGCCTATTACGAGACCCTCAGCGCTTTCCTTGGAACTCACCGCCTTTCCTTCCTTGTGGAGTGGGACAACAATCTCAGGTCGTATCACTCCTGCCCTGATCTGGGTCGCTCCATTCATAGATGCTCTCTGACCCTCGTGAGAAACCAGAAGATTGAATGTCTTATCCGCCATCCTCATTTTGCCGAAGCCCTCGGTTATAATGACAGTTGTTCCGATATCTTCAGAACCGGTGATCGCCACGCCCAGTTCATAACCCAGAAACACTTTCAGATCCTCGTCATCCATGCCTCCGGCCACTATGCCAGCAGCCTTCCTCTTAATAGCCTCTTTCACAGCTCCCGCTGTGACCATCGAACCACCGATAAGAATTCTTCCTGCACACTCCTCAGGTACTTCCTTCTCTGTTAGAACCTCATCTGGGCTGCTTGAAACTTTCATTATTCCGCCCTTTGTTTCTCCCCCTATGCCAAAGATTCCTTGAATGAATGCCGCGTAGGTCTCGACTGCGATGCCTTCTCCTTCGTAAATGTCGACTATCTTGCCATCCACGTACGCATCAACCTGAACAGGGATAGGAGGCTCTCTGAGTATCACCTGTCCTGTGATTTCGGAAATAGACTCAATTGTACAGTCGCAGGGCGCAGGAATCCTGGTCTTTAGAAACCCAAAGAAACCTTTGGTTTCAGCTATTGGCTCTCCTTCCTTGGCGGTGTCCCCTTCAGATTTTAGCATGAACTCAACAATATCTGCGGGTACGCACCCCAGCCGGCCCGCGACGTTTATCGTCTGCACATTGCCTGGAAGCTCTGTCCGTGCCACAATCTGGTCCGCGTTGACAGTATCCCCCACACTGACTATCACCTCTCCCTTAAGCGGAAGTCTTCTCTCCTTCCTGACGACATCAGCTTCTGCGACTTTCAATCCTGGTGTATATGCGTGTGCCACAGCTACTCCCTCTCCTCAAATCCCCGTTCTTCTATCTGCCCCCTTCAGGGTACACATCAAGAGCCTCTTCCCACTCGACCAGCTTTCGGGCTCTCTCATCCTCCTTATCGGAGAAGAGGAGAGGTCTACCTCTAGCATCGATTATGACACCGACCACTCCACCCTCCAACTCCCTTTCAACCTTTCTTCCCTTCCCTTCGCCCACATCAAACCCTCTGACAGGAACAATGGTAGCCATCGCCTTTTCGCCGACTCCAAGCGGAATCAGTCTCATCTCGCCGTACCTAACATCCTCCTCGCTGTTCCCAATCCCAACTTTCACGCACGGACCTCCTGGCCTGCCCTGGCCAACTGGAGCAATACAGGTTCCCAGACGTATCAGACAGTCCTTGTCAAACACCTCTGTCGCGGCCCTCTCGTGAATCGTGGAGAGAACTCCAAGCTGAGGCATCATAAATATTGAATCAACGGCCAATCTGGTCACGCCCTCTGGAAGGAAGCCGTCGATCAACATGAGCGCAGCCTGCTGTCTCCTCGGAGCGTGAGAGAGTACTCCTCCTGAACCCACCAGAATGTCAAGACTTATCATATCTACTAGAGTTACGCCTGTTGCTGTTTGAGCAAAAGCATCAGATATTGTTCTCTGCTGCTGAATGCCTTTTAACCCCACTGCCATCGACTTGTGCTGTTCAAAGGCAAGTCTCAATGCCTCTCTGGCAATGGACTGCTCCATGATCAGTTCTCTCAAGGTCTGGGGAATGGTGGTCGGACGGATCATCTTGTTCCTTATCCTGTTTCTCAGGTCTCCTTCTTCCATGCGAAAAGGAAGCCATCTCATTATGTTCTCAAGGCCAGCTTCGGCAAGAACATTGGACACTGAATAAGACATTCCAAGGTTTGCGCTCACTGTCCTGTTGAAAACGCCACCAAACACACTGAAGACATCTGTGGTGGCACCCCCTATATCCACACCTATGGCGTCAATTCCTTCTTTCTTAGCAATCGTTTCTATGAGAAGCCCAACTGCACCGGGAGTAGGCATTATGGGTACATCAGTCCACGCCATCAACTTCTTGTAGCCTGGAGCATGAGCCATAACATGTTCCATGAATAGATCATGAATCTTCTGCCTCGCGGGAGCAAGATTCTCTCTTTCGAGAGTGGGTCTCAGGTTGTCAACAATGGAAAGGTCTGATTTCTCCTCCAGGGCCTTTTGCACTACATCCCTTGCCTTAATGTTCCCCGCGTAAATGACCGGAAGCTCAAATCCTGTGCCGAACCTTGGCCTCGTATCTGCAGCCCCAATCAAATCGGCCAGTTCCGCTACGTGAGATACCGTACCTCCATCGATGCCTCCGGAGAGGAGTATCATGTCGGGCCTCAGTTTCCTTATCCTGCTCACCCTCTGATGGGGAAGTCTTCCGTCATTTGACGCTATGGTATCCATGACAATGGCTCCTGCACCAAGCGCGGCTCTTGCCGCGGATTCGGCAGTCATGGTCATCACCACTCCTGCCACCATCATCTGTAGGCCGCCACCAGCGCTTGACGTGGAAACATACAGGTCCACCCCTTCTTTTTCACCCTTTCTAGGACTGATTATCTTCTCACCTTCCAGAAGTTTTCTCCCGGCAAGCTCCTCCACCTCTCTCACGGCATTAAGGATTCCTCTCGTTACATCCTCGAATGGCGCCTCAACAGTCGTTGGCGCTTCTCCCCTCACTATCAGCCTGTAAGAATCTCCGGCCTTCTCTATCAGGATAGCCTTGGTAGTGGTGGAGCCGCAGTCAGTTGCCAGTATCGCCTTTATGTCTTCTGGATTCTTCATCTCATCACCCTCTCAGGGATTCGTCACCTTTATCATATCCTTTGTAATGCCCTTAACCTCAAGGGCGAGGCTGTCCACTTTCGTTGCGATAGCAATTATGAAATTGTCGGGGTCGAGATACTTCCTCGCCACCCTCTGGATTTCTTCCAGGGTAAGAGATTTTATCTTCTTGAGATCATCGACCCAGTAGTCACTCTTCAGTCCATAGATCTCCTGGTCAACAAAAAGATTCGCTACCTGTCCATAAGTCTCCTGCCGCCGGGGTAGACTCCCCTCATAGAAGGATTTGGCGTCTTCCAGCTCCTTCTCAGTGACTGGTTCATTTCTTATTCTTTCGATCTCTTCCAGAAGCGAGTTCAAGGCCTGGGAGGTAGAACCTATTTTCGTTTGAAGACCTGCTCTGAAGTATCCGTTGTAAGCGGGACCAGGCACGAAATAGGAGTAGGCAGAATAGGCCAGGCCCTGTCTGACTCTTATGGACTTGACAATCCTGGATACGAATCCGCCGCCGCCTAGAATGTAGTTCATCACCCTTACTGCGTTGTAATCCGGGTCTTTCCTTTTCAGCCCCAGGTGACCAAAGGCAACGTAGGACTGGTTTACGTCCATGTCAACCAGTCTTACGGACTTGCCTTCCGTGGGCTCAGGAACAGGCATCACAGGGACATCAAGAGGTTTCTTCTGCCATGAGCCAAAATATTCCTGAGCAATCTTGATTATTTCTTCTACGCTCAGATCTGCCACTACGATTAGCACAGCGTTGTTCGGTAGGAAAAAAACTCTGTGAAACTTGACCACATCGGCTCTGTTTATGTCCGATACCGTGCCGGCATGCCCTTCAATTGGCTTATGCAAAGGGCTTCCTTCATACACCATATCCCTGAAGGCGTCTGAAACCACAGAAAAAGGTTCTTCTCTGCTTCTCATAATTCCAGAAAGAATCATGCTCCTTGACCTTTCCAGTTCATCGTCTCTGAAGGTCGGAAGCATCACAATTTCTGAGAGGAGTTCCATGGCAAGGTGCGCGTGCTCCACCAGCACGTGCACAGACAGCGGTACCGTCACGTAACCGCACGACACATCCAAGTCCCCTCCGGTAAAGTCTATCTCATCCGCGATCTGAGATGCCGTTCTGTTCTTTGTTCCTTTGTCAAGCAGGCTCGCCGTAAGATTGGCCAGACCTTCTTTTCCTTCCGGATCGTTTGCTGCTCCGGTCCTGACTACAAGATCAGCCTGAAACACAGGGACCTTGCGCCTTTCCACTGCAACGACAGTGAGCCCATTTGCCAGAACTGTCTTCTTGCTGACAAATGTCTGTGTCCGAACACCAGCTCCAGGGAACTGGGTCTGAGGAACTCTGTGAGCGCAAGAGGAAGACAGAAGAACAGCGGTTAAAAGCAGGACCCACAATCTCTTCACTTGTTACCTCCTCATGCCTCCTGGCATCTGTCCCCGCACGCCTCGCATCAGCTTCCCCGGCTCCTTTGGTGCAAGAGGGACAAGTGTAGTAACAGTCCTGTTCTCGGTGGTCAGATACTTGTTTGCAGCATCCATAATCTGTTCCTTGGTGATTGATCTCACCATCTCCGGCAGCCGGTTAATGATGTCGTATGATAAGAGAGCATCATAGTATCCAATAACGAAACCCTGCCACAGGATGGATTCCTGTCCGAAGATAAAAGTACTCAAGTACTGGTTCGCAGCCTTTTTCAGCTCTCTATCCTGAACAGGTTCGACCTTCAATTTCTCCAGAATCTCATATACAGCCTTCTCCGCCTCTTCTGCTGTATGTCCTCCGGACACCATGCAAGTAATGTAGAAAAGCCCCGGGTCGAGCAATTGATAAGGCCACGCGTTCACAGAGGTACATATTTGCTTTTCATAGACCAGCTCTCTGTGCAGTCTTGAGCTTTCTCCTCCAGCCAGAATCTGGGCCAGGACCTCCAAAGGGAGGATATCCGGGTCACCGGCAGCGGGTGTATGCCAGGTAATCGTGACCATGGGAAGGAATGCCTCCCTCCTCACGTTTACCCGGCGCTCCCCCGTTTGTTTCGGCTCCTGGGTCCGCACTTCGGGAGGTTCCGGACCTTTTTTTGTCTTGCCAAAATACTTTCTGGCAAGGCGTATTGCCAAAGCTTCAGTGACATCTCCGGCAATTATCAGTCTCATATTGTTGGGTACATAGTAAGTCCTATAATGGTTGTATGCCTCATCTCTAGTCATTCGTTGGACGTCGCTTATCCAACCGACAACCGGTCTCCCATACGGGTGAGCATGGAAAGACGCGGCTGTGGCCTCGTCAAAAACAGCTTCATGCGGATCGTTCAGGCCGAGTCTCAGCTCCTCAAGTACAACATCTCTTTCAGATAGAAACCCATCGGGTTTGAATGCGGCGTTTGACATAATATCTGCCCAGAGCCGCACAGCCTCTTCTACCCTGGAAGAAGGGACATACGCAAAGTAGCTGGTGAAGTCCCGACCCGTCCCCGCATTTTCTCTCCCGCCGTATCTCTGAATAATCTCTGAAAACTCCGCAGGTTCCATCTGGCTCGTACCCTTGAACATCATATGCTCCACAAGATGGGACACACCAGAAGTACCTGTGGGGTCGTTTCTCGCTCCGACACGTACCCAAACCAGCACAACCGCAAGAGGGGCTGAATGGTCTTCCAGGATTAGAACCTTCATGCCGTTGTCCAGAAAATGCTCCTTTATATCCAACTTTTCTGCACAGAATGAAAGACTCGCTGTCAGTAATGCAGCAACGATGGCCAGACTAGCCGCGCCTCTTCGCACGTTTCTCCCTCCTTCGCTTCTCTCTGTCTTCAGCTTCAAGCCTCTCCATTTCGCATATGAGTTCTTCAACGTTCTTTCTATCCTCCATCATCACTGAGAACTCATTGTACGATCTGAACGGGAAAATTGCCTGGATGACCGGTTGCAAGAAAATCATCGCCTGGCTGCCCACAAAAGAAAGAGGTTTCATGCTCTCCAAGAAGAAGACTGCTGGAGCAGTCAGCCTCCGTTCGACTATCGCCTTGGCCAGCACTCTTATTATTTCCTGCCGCCTTTCTTCAGGTACCTCCTCAGGAGAAACGTACTGGAACTCCTCACCTGTGCCGAATGCACTTTTCAGCCACCGCATCACTTCCACCTCACATCCAGGCTCCTTGCAGCTTTCGCCTCATCAAGCCTCTTCACCGGGGTGGTATGTGGCGCATTTCGAACAAGAGAAGGATTTTCCTCCGCTTCTCTGGCAATAGAAATCATCGCGTCAATGAACTTGTCCAGGCTCTCCCTGGATTCTGTCTCAGTCGGTTCGATCATCAAAGCCTCGTGCACGATGAGTGGGAAGTAGATGGTGGGAGCATGCACCCCGTAATCGAGGAGCCTCTTGCCAATATCTCTGGTCCTGACACCATGTTTGATCTGCCTGTCACCGGAGAGGACAAACTCGTGCATACAGTTTTGCTTGTGGGGAAGGTCATAATACTTCTCGAGCGACCTCATTGCATAGTTTGCATTGATGACAGCATTCTCTGCCACTCTTCTTAACCCCTCTGAGCCGAGCATTTTTATATATGTCCATGCCCTAACTATCACTCCGAAATTTCCGTAGAAGGCGTGGACGTTCCCTATGGAATCTGGCCTGTCGTGGTCAAGAATAAACCTCTCCTCTTTTTTGACTACCGCAGGTACTGGAAGGAACGGTGCGAGACCCTGCAAAACACCGACTCCTCCTCCGCCAGGCCCTCCGCCCCCGTGGGGTGTCGAAAAGGTCTTGTGAAGGTTGAAGTGAACTACGTCCACGCCCACATCACCCGGTCTGAAGATTCCCAGGAGCGCGTTCAGATTGGCTCCATCAAGGTAGATGAGACCGCCCTTTGCGTGAACTATGTGCACTATCTCTTTGATCTCCGTTTCGAACAGGCCAAGAGTGTTCGGATTGGTGAGCATGAGGGCCGCTACCGTCTCATCCATGCTCGCCTTCAGCCCATCTGAGTCGACAAGGCCTTTTTCGTTTGACTTTATCTCAACCGATGTATAGCCAGTAACGGCGGAACTGGCAGGATTGGTGCCGTGGGCAGAGTCAGGGATCAACACTTTGGTTCTGGGGTTGCCCTTCTTCTCATGATAGGCTCTTATCATGAGCATCCCGACCAACTCAGAGTGGGCGCCCGCTGCTGGTTGAAGGCTCATCTCATCCAGCCCGGAAATCTCGCAGAGGCATCTCTGCAATTCCCACATCAACTGGAGTGCACCCTGAGCAGTCTTCTCTGGTTGATATGGATGGAGGCCGGCAAATCCAGGAAGCCTGCACGTGTCTTCATTCACTTTCGGATTGTATTTCATGGTGCAGGAGCCGAGCGGATAGAACCCCTTATCTATATGATAGTTGAGTTGGGAGACGTTCGTGAAATGGCGCACAACATCTACTTCGCTTACTTCAGGCAGAGGTGGTGGAGAAGACCTGAGAAACTTCTCCGGGATGAGTTTCTTCAATCCCATTTCAGGCACGTCCAGGTCTGGAAGCCTGTGCCCCATGCGTCCCGGAGAAGATAATTCTTTAAGCACTTTTTCAGCCAAGCCCACCAACCTCCTGTAAAGACCTACCACTATACCGGCGCCAAACACCGGTGTCAAGGTGAAAACGGGCCACAGAACCCACGTCTTCTGGTGCAATCTATGCATCTAACACAGACCGATGAAGATTCGGGGTTGACGTCGTCCATGATGATGACTAAGGTATATTTATGAAGCGAACACTGGAGGGAACCATGGATAGGTTTAGGTCTGTGCCGATGTGTGCAATTGCGCTTGCCGTTTGTGTGGCAGGCTCTGCATGGGGGGCGATGGCTGACGGAGAAGGCCCGATACCCCGGAATATTCTCCAGAACCCGAAAACTCAGATTAAATCGCACACCTGGGGCAACATGAAGCTTGTAATCAGCAACTGGGGTTTCTTCGGAAACGCGGGAGAGTACGACAAATATGTTTGGTCTTGTGAGTTTCCTGCCAACTCCCATCAGGACTACCTTTATCAGGGAGCCTTGTGGATAGGTGGGGTTGTTGATGACGATACTCTGGTCTCAGTTGGCGCAGACGGATGGAACCGCGAGAACGAAATGTTTCCAGGCGGGACAGACAACGACACCATAATGGAAAGGTCTATCAATCCCGCATCTGCCTATTACTGGGACCCGGCCGACAGCAGCGACCCACTGTTTCTCAAGTACGGCCCGGCCATAAGTGAGCAGGATTTCATTTCAGTTTACACCGATACAATAGGCAACCCCTACGCCCCTCCAGACCACCAGCCTCTGGGGTTAAAGATAACCCAGCAGACATACTGCTGGTCGTACGACTATGCCCAGGATTTCATATTGATGAAATACTGGATCGAGAACATCCGGGGAGATATGAAGACCATAAAGGATGTTTATGTAGGCCTCTACATTGACGCCGACGTTACTCCCGTTACCTCTGACGGTAGCTGCCACTGGGACGCAGCGCAGGACGACCTAACCGGTTTCAGGCTCTGGAGGGATGAGTCCGATACTCTCTGGCCTGACACTACCTGGCTTTATCAGTGGAATGGTCTGGAGTATGATTCGACGTTCGTAGGAAACACGCCGAAGTACCAATCACCTTCAGAGTACATAACTGTAGCCTGGCTTTCAGACGAAGACGGATACCATCCAGAGAACTCGTGCGGCAACACCAATCCAGCGACGTCAGTCACAGGTTCTAGAGTGGTATACCCACCCCCAAGAGAGATATCTTACAACTGGTGGCTTTCAGATCAGGACGATGCCCTTGATTGGGGGCCGCATCACACTGAGGACCCGAACGATGTAGATGGAACACCCATGGGAGATAATGCAAAGTATAGAATAATGAGCAATGGCTACTTCGATCCTGATCAGGTCTGTGATTCTCTCGAATATCCTACTGGAGTCGACAGCATAAACGACACGCGCTACCTTCTCTCCTTCGGCCCCAATGATCTGCCGGCTGGAGACACACTCATAATGATCCTCGCATACGTTGGTGGAGAGCATTTTCATAACGGCAACCAGTGGTGTGAGTGGAGCTTTGAAGACCTGGCCATAAACGCGAGCTGGGCATACAGAGTTTACGACAATCCAGGCACTGACACGGACGGTGATGGATATGCTGGTGATTTTACTATTGTCAGTGGAGAGACCCTGTATATCTCTGGCGACGGTGTGCCAGACTTCGAAGGACCTCCTCCACCGCCTTCTCCGATGTTGACAGTAGAGA
>SOJN01000102.1 GCA_004376575.1 candidate division TA06 bacterium
AATTACTGACATTTTTAATTTGCAAAGAACCTGACATTTTCTATTTGCAATGACAGTCTGCCACGTTTACAGTTGACAGTCGGGGGAGTCTGGTCTAAAATGTCCGTCCTTTCTTCAAAGCCACGAAAGGAGATTGGCAAATGGGTATGACCCTCGCAGAAAAGATACTTTCCCTGAAAACATCCCGCGAAGTCCATGCTGGTGAAATAGTTATCAGCCCTGTTGACGTGGTAGCCACGCAGGACGGGACTGGTCCTCTAGCTGTCAGGGAATTCAGGAAGCTGAAGATGCCGGTGAAGAACCCCAAGGGGGTCGTGCTCTTCATAGACCACGCCGCGCCGAGTCCGAGAAAGGAGCTTTCTAACGACCACATGCTTTTGAGGGAATTCGCCCAGGAGACTGGCTGCAACTTATCCGACGTGGGGGAGGGTGTGATCCATCAGCGGCTCGTGGAAGATTTCGTAAGTCCAGGAAATGTAGTCATAGGAGCAGACTCACACTCATGCACTCCTGGAGCGCTGGGTGCTTTTGCCACAGGCATGGGGTCAACAGATATAGCCATTGGCATGGCTCTGGGAAGGACATGGCTGCGCGTCCCTGACACATTCAGAATTAACTACACCGGCAAGTTGACAAAAGGGGTCTACTCCAAAGACCTGATACTCTTTCTTATCGGCGATATTGGCGCCGATGGTGCGACGTACAAGGCTCTTGAGTTTGGCGGCCCTGTCGTCGAGCAGATGTCTATGTCCAGCAGGTTTACACTTTCAAACATGGCTGTTGAGGCAGGAGCCAAAGTCGGGCTCATAGCGACTGACGAGACAACAAAAGCCTATCTTAAGCTGATGGATAGGGGAGACCAGTTCATAGAAATAGGTCCAGACAAAGATGCGAAATACGAAAGGACAATTGACATAGATGTTACGAAGTTAGAACCTCAAGTATCTTTTCCCCACACCGTGGACAATGTCAGGCCCATTTCAAAAGCCGAGGGAGTCAAAATCCAGCAGGCGTACATCGGAACCTGCACAAACGGAAGGTTGGAAGACCTCGAGGTGGCTGCCAGAATACTAAAAGGGAAGACGAAAGCAAAAGCCGTCCGCCTCATTGTGTGTCCCGCGTCAAAGAAGGTCTTCAAAGAGGCTCTGGACAAGGGCTACATCAGCATTTTTGTCGACGCTGGCGCGGCCATTATTGCTCCTGGATGTGGACCATGTGTAGGTGTACATGAAGGCGCTCTGGGAGACGGAGAGAGGTGCATCACGAGCCAGAACAGAAACTTCAAGGGGCGGATGGGTAACCCTGAAGGGGAGATATACCTGGCCTCACCAGCAACAACAGCTTACTCTGCGTTGAAAGGCGAAATAGCGGATCCCAGGGAGGTTCTATGATACTTGAGGGAAAGGCATGGAAGTTCGGAGATGATATCTCGACAGACCTGATATGTCCCGGTAGGTATTTCCATCTCAGGTCAAATCTACCTGAACTTGCCAAACATGTGCTTGAGGATGCTGATCCAGAGTTCGCGTCAAAGGTGAACAAGGGAGACTTTGTGGTGGGCGGCAGAAACTTCGGTCTCGGCTCATCAAGAGAACACGCTCCCAAGATAATCAAAGTGGCAGGCGCAAATGGAGTTATTGCCAAGAGCTTTGCCAGGATATTCTACAGAAACGCGATCAATGTCGGTCTGCCCGTACTCGAGTGTGACACGACCGGAATAGAGACCGGCGATGAGATAGCGGTCGATCTGCAGGAAGGGACAGTAACAAACGTTACAAAGGGTGAGACTCTCAAGTTTGAACCCCTTCCGCCTGTGATGATAAGGATTCTTACGGACGGCGGTCTGGTGGCTCACATCGCGAAGCATGGAGATTTTCAGGTATAACCAGGAGAAAGCATGGTTAAGTTTGACAAAGTGGGGGTTCCCGAGGAAGGGACAAAGATAGAAGTTGAGGACGGAAAGATCAAAGTCCCGGACAATCCGATCATCCCTTTCATAGAAGGCGACGGGATAGGGCCAGACATCATGAGTGCCTCTCAAGTTGTGTGGAACGCCGCCATTGAGAAGGGTTACGAAGGCAAGAAGAAGATTATCTGGATGGAGATATTCGCCGGGGAGAAGGCAGCCGAGAAGTACGGCGAGGTCCTTCCCGCTGATACATACAAGGCTATTGAGCACTTCGTCGTGGCCATAAAGGGACCGCTGACAACACCAGTAGCTGGTGGTTACCGGAGCCTCAACGTGTCCATGCGTCAGAGGATGAACCTTTATGCCTGTGTTCGTCCTGTTCGCTATTACGGCGGGACTGCGCCAGTTCGTGAACCACAGAAGCTTAAAGTGATCATCTTCAGAGAGAATACTGAAGATGTCTATGCCGGAATCGAGTGGGAGCAAGGCACTCCTGAGGTGAAGAAGGTAATTGACTACCTGAACACGGAAATGGGCACAAAAATCCGGGAGGACTCAGGCATTGGCGTAAAACCCATATCCATCACCGGGACGAAGCGACTCGTCAGGAAGGCAATGAAATACGCAGTAGACAAGAGCAGCAAGAGCGTCACGCTTGTCCACAAGGGAAACATCATGAAGTTCACAGAAGGAGCCTTCAAGGACTGGGGATATGAGCTGGCCGTTGAAGAGTTCAGAGATAAGGTGATAACTGAAGACGAGCTCTGGGACCAGATGAAAGCTGATGATGGGGTAACCCCAATAACAAAGCCCGGAGCATTTGCCGAATTGAGAGGGGGAAAGGAGCCCGGAGATCCCGGCGATAGGATAGTGGTCAAAGACAGGATTGCTGACCAGATGTTCCAGCAGGTTCTCATCCGGCCTAACGAGTATGATGTCATCGCCCTCCCGAACCTGAATGGCGACTATCTTTCCGATGCGTGTGCAGCGCAGGTTGGAGGCCTGGGCATGGCTCCTGGCGCCAACATTGGTGATGTGATCGGCCTCTTCGAGGCGACTCACGGGTCGGCTCCCAAGTACAGGGGAATGGACAAGGTGAATCCCAGTTCTCTCATACTCTCAGGCGTTATGATGCTTAGATACCTGGAATGGCATGAAGCGGGTGACCTGATTGAAAATGCTATTGAGAAAACGATTGAACAGAAGCGGGTAACTTATGATTTAGCAAGAGTTATGCCTGGCGGTGTGAAGCCCATCAAGTGCTCTGAATACGCAAAGGCGATTGTAAAGAATATGTAAGGTCGAAGACCATTTCTGGAAACATACGGGGCATCTCTGAACCTAGAGGTGCGCCATTTTCACCTTTTACCAACTGTTCCCTGTAGGGGCGCGGTCTCCGCGCCCAGCGCGCTTGCATGGGTTCCCCACTTCACCCTCCGTGGCTCCCCGACTCTGCTGTCCCTAGCTCCGCCGGGCTTCGCGTGGGACTTCGCGTTGGGCTTCAGTCCGCTAGTCGTTTGGTTTTTTGCGGGCGATTTCTGCCAAGGTTCGAAGGGCGTCGTTTACTGACTTTGCAGTTGAGAAGATTTCGGCTACATCAGGGTCAAGAACCACAATATTACTCCCCTTAGCAAAGCGCTTGGCATATTTGCCACGAATCCCCTTCGAGAAATCGTACTCCTCACGCATTACTGGCTCCCGGAGCTTTTTCCTATGTTTCTTCATAAGTCTCTCTCTCACGCCCCGTTGCTAGACGGGCGCTAATTAGGCGGATGTTATTACCTCTTTCCGTGTGAGCGACAACCAAGGTCCGACCGCGATACGATTGACCAACGATGATGGACCGGAGTTCATCATCGGAGGGATCTGGATCAGCAATTGTCAGGGACAAAGGGTCTCCGAAAACACTAGCAGCTTCTTCGAATGAGACCCCATGTTTTTTGAGATTTGAAGCAGCTTTTCTCTTGTCCCATTCGAAGGTCAAAGCCATTTGGCTCTCTTTTACATGGGCGCTCTAACGGCCGTAGCGGAGTTGCGTGCGTACAATACGGAATACAAATCGAAAAACCGATATCAGATCTTTGGCGAAATTATTATATTCTCTTTGCTCCCCCTTTTCAATAAAAATGGGAACCCCCTACAAACAGGGATTCTAAGGTGAGTTCGGCCGAGGTGGGTCTACTTGACTTTTGGGTTCTCCTTGGCGACGTAAGCTGCAGCTTATTTCAAAAAGACATTTGTCAAGAGTCTGTTGACAAAACCATAGATTTCACCGGGTCGAAACACAAGCGTATTAGATCCATAAGTTCCTCAAATTCGAAAAATTAGAATCTGAAAAATGTGGGTGGTCTCGTCATCCTGAGCACTTCGCTACGCTCAGCATAAACTCCGCCGAAGCACGGAGTCCCTTCGATACTCTCCTCGTGAAACGAGGGGCCGTGAAACGCCC
>SOJN01000103.1 GCA_004376575.1 candidate division TA06 bacterium
AGCGGAGCTAACCTCACCGGACTCACCCCTGGCATCCATTGGCCCCCAGAGTGATGGATATGATGTGTTGACAGGGATTGATCCAAGTGGAACATATTATGATGTTAAGAGGAACATTGCCTACTTCTCGTGGATTCCGGTGGAGGATTCTTTGCTGGGCGGTTACTGGGTCTCTTTGAATGATTTCGGTGCCGGTCGTGAGCTGAGGAATGTGTCAGCGTTATCCAGAGATTGGTACAGCGTTCGTTATCCTTTTCCTCTGCCAGCAGACAAGAGGTTCAAGTATGGTGTGTTGCCCATGGACAGGGTCGGGAGGGTTGGCAGGACGTGGTGGGACTATAAGCTTCCGGTAGGCGCGTGCAACACTGTTCGGGATGATGCCACTGTGGGCAACAATGCTGTGAGGTTTGTGGAGAGAGAGGAAGATGGTAGTTTACACCTGGTTTATACAGATGATGTCAAAGGCAGGTCAAAGATTTTCTATGTGACCTCGGGTGATAGTGGTCTTTTCTGGTCAGAGCCTGCATGGTTGGGTGATGGCGTCTCGCCTGCATTGGCCAGCAACAACAAGGGTCTTTACGCAGTCTGGCTTGAGAAAGATGAGAAGAAACTTTTTCTTGCCTGGAATGTCGGGATGGGCTGGCAGACACCATATCTGCTTTTCGAATCAGATCAGGATATAACTCCGCCGTCTTTTGTGGTGAATGAGAAGATTGGGTTTCTTGCGACGGTGATGAAGGATGCTGTCCATTGGGGTTGGTTTCTCCTGGACGAAGCGTATTCTGCTTCTGTCTTGTGGCAAAGCATCTCGGATGTGGAGGGTTCTGGGTTGAGAGCTTCGATCGACCTCGATGGTAGTAACAGTGTACATGTGTGCTATTCCAGTGGTCTAGTAGGGGAGATTTATTATTGGAACCAGTACATGGGGACAGGGGCCCATCCCGTCAATGTATCGGAGAGTCCCAAGAAGTGGTCGAGGTTTCCGAGTCTGAACATAGATCGTGAAATTCCGCGGGTGGTGTGGGAGGAGCAGGACACTCTGGCTGGTGTGGATGCGGTAGTGAAGTGCTGGCAGTTATTTGCTGTTCCCGATACGTCACTGGGTGATTTGACTACTGTTGGTGGGGACGATCCTGGTAATAGTTCGCTTGAACCGGGAGTTCATGGAGGGACGGTGTTGTGGATGAGAGAGCATGATGAACCTGGTGGTTGGGTGAGTTTTGAGATATATGGGAGTAGGTTCGTATATGATACCAGCTTCACCTGGGAGGATGGTGAGAACTATAGCGAAATACTCTGGGCGCCGTCGAAGCATCCGCAGTTGCTCATAAGTGGTGACAAGTTTTTTGGAGTCTGGACAGAAGGTGTGCCTCCACATAACTGGATAAGGGTTGAGGAGAGAAATATTGACGACAGGGTGATTGCGTTTTACAAGCTGGGAGGACTCCTCAAGAACCAGATCACATGGAGCAGGGACGGGTATTTATGGTACGGGGACAGGGTCTATAAGAAGGTTGACTATTCAGACAGCGCGCTCGTATACAGGATTGAGGGTCTCAGTCTTGATAGTTCCTATGCGATTGGGATAGGGTTTTACCAGGAAACCGGGGATACACTGAGACAGTATGTCTATGTCAACGATGAACTATTTGACGTGGTTGATGTACCGAAGGCCACGCTGACGTACACAGGAGGAAGTTCTCCTGTCTCCGTGACAGACGACAGAAGTATTACAATCAAGATACAGCATCCGGATAGCGGCATTGCAGTCTGCAGTTACATATCCCTTTCTTACGCCCCCACTGGCGGTTCCGGCCCCCAGAATATGGCTGCAATGCATCGCGCCGCAGGCAAACGGCCGTCAATCAGAGTTTTCCCTAGCCCATTCCGTCACTCCACAACAATTGAACTCTTGAACATTGATCCTTTGACCGATCATGCTGTGAGCATCTACGATGTAGCCGGAAGGCTAGTAGACAAGCTCCCTCTTTCGAATGGCGCAGCAACCTGGACTCCTAACAACCGTCCCACTGGCATCTACTTCCTCAAACTCAACACGCATCCTGACATTCGCACCACCAAGCTCCTCAAGCTGGAGTAGTCTTGACGCATTGTACCGGGCGTTTGATAGGGAAGGTTACCACCGGGAGGGCACAACTCTTGTCGTGCACTTCCTCAACTCTATAAGGTAATTCCACCGACAAAAAGAATCTCACACAGGAAAATGGTGTCTTCGGTTAGCTCGGCCAGGTTGAGCTGACGTGAAACAGAACGATCTTATGCGAAAACAAGAGGAATTTGAGCGAGTTTTCAAACAATTGAAACTGGCTCTGGCAGTTGCGCAAAGGAAGGGCGACCGTATCGGGGAGATTTTGCTCCTCTACAACCTGGGTATGGGTTATGAATTGATGAACCGTCTTGAGCAAGCGCTTGAGTGCTACAGTCAAACCCTGGCGATCCAGCGCGAGATGGGTGACAGAACTGGTGAGTCAATCTCATTGGATCGGATTGGCATGGCTTACTATCTAACGAATCGTTTGGAGGATGCCCTGAAGTACTTCGAGCAGAGTCTGGCGACAGCCCGAGAGCTGGGTAGTCGTTCTGGCGAAGTCAGCGTCTTACATCATATAGGCATGGTCTATGAAGCAACAAACCGTTTTGATGACGCTCTCAAACACTACAAACAGAGCCTTGAAATTGAACGGAAGATCGGCGACCCTGCGGGTGAGGCAAGTACCCTGCATCAGGTCGGCTTTGTCTGTCAAGTCACAGGCCGTTTCGAGGATGCTCTGGAATATTACAATCAGAGCTTGGCCATCAGACGCAAAATGGGTGACTGCTCTGGCGAGGCGAAAACATTGCACCATGTGGGCATCGTTTGCCAGGAAACTGGCCGTTTCGGTGATGCATTGGCATATTACGGCGAGAGCTTGAAAATTGCCCGGAAGATCGGCGATCATGCGGTCGAGGCTGTGGCCCTACATCATATCGGTATGGTTTACGGAGACATGAGCAATTTTCAGGATGCTCTGGTGAAATACAGTGAGAGTTTGTCAATTGTGCGTGAGATAGGTGATCGTGCTGGCGAAGCCAAAAACTTCCATGAGATCGGTATAGTTTATCAATATGCCGGGCGGCTCGAGGATGCCTTGGGATACTACAGCGAGAGCCTGGCGATTGAGCGTCAGATAGGCGACCGTGCGAGTGAGGCCGAGACACTCTGTCAGATGGGTAGGGCTTATCAATCAGACAACCGTTCTGAGAACGCCCTTGAGCATTTCAATCGCGGTCTGGCGATTTGGCGCGACATGGGCTACCGAGTCCATGAGGCTCGAGCGCTGTGCCAGATTGGCAGGGTCTATGAATATATGGGTCATTTAGGGGATGCTTTGAAGCATTATGAAAAGAGCCTCGCAATTGAGGCTGAGATAGGAAGCAAGACAGATGAGGAGATCACATTGCTTGCCATGGCAAGACTGAAGAAAAAGATGGGTAAAGGAAAGAAGGAATTAGCGTAATGAGGAGTTACCCATCTCCAAGTCACATACGACAATTCCCTCACGTGCTCACATGAACAAGTGAACAAGTGAACATATGAGCATATGAGCATATGAATGTATGGGAATTTGAGCATTTGAGGAGTATCGAAGGAGTTGAAGTCTCGGGTTACTGAGTGAGTTTCGTTAGCGAAATGGAAAGGAGGGATCTGTGGAAGATATGGCGAGAGCTTTCGCTGCTCTTGGGAATCAGAGGCGTTTTAAGATTATGGTGTCACTTCTTGGGTTGAGAGAGGACACAGCCGGCTCAATTGCAAACACGCACAGGCTGCATCCGACGGTAGCATCCAAACATTTGAAGAAGCTGGAGGTCGCCAGGCTTGTGCGGGGTGAACGACGGGGGCGATGCGTATATTACTCAGCAGAGACAGATAGCTCTTCAATCGCCATACGAAGTATCCTTAGCATATTGCGGAGGTCCCCCAAGCGCCGCGTCAGGTAGCACCTCCTTCCCATTTCCCCTCTTCTCATATGCTCATATGAACATGTGCTCATTTGAGCAGATGTGCACGTAAAGGGAGGGCGCAGTTGTGTGTTTTTCGATTTAGGTTCTGCGATCTAAGTTCTGAGTTGTAGAAGGGCACCGTCCCCAAATCAAGAGTTGCACACTTGAGCACATTTTCATCCACCCCTTCAATACTGAGTTACTGCTCGAAGAACTCTACTATGTGACCCTCTATGGTGACTGCGTAGATACCTATCTGCCCAGGTCCTCTCAGTTCTCCCAATTTTACATTTATCCCGTGTGCTCCTTGAACCCCGACTTCAATTCTCTTCCAACAGCCTTCTGGGACTGCGCAGGGAGGGCCAGTATAGTAGGTAAACTCATAAACACGACTGGAATCGGCATTTGTGTCATCTGTAGCGCCAATATAGATCCGCGACCTTGTCGGATCACTCCTTCGAGGTCCAATGGCAAAAGAGTTTCCCCACTCGGTTAGCCTTGTACCATATCCTGCTTCCCCACGGGCTACCGTGGGCCCACCACCCCAGCGGTCTGTGGGTCCTTCAACAATGTGTGTAAACTCAAAGATGTTGCCTAAATCATTCATACGATAGACACGATTAACCCCATCCCCTCTTCCATCTCCAACAGCGACATCAAAGAGAGATGCTACACCAGGATAATCAGGCCACTCTGATGTCCATCTTTCTATGGATTGCTTATCCCACGGCGGTGAACCACCTTCATGTGTTAATTCATACACATGGGGGGCTTCGTCAATTGGGTCTCGACCAACTCCATAGATACGGTACCTTCCATCGTTACGACCAATCGCTATGTCGTGTGCTTGCATATCATATGCCATAGGTGCCGTTTCAAATGGGCCACCTAGTGGATAATACAACTCATAGATTTCAGCACGCTTATTAGAAGCATATATCCGATTTTTGCCGTCGATCTGCACAGGTCCAATAATGACAAAGTCTAACTGAGTAAATGGTGATGTGAAGATGAGCTGAGGGATTGTCCATGCCGCCCCAGTCCATCGGAGCTCGAAAAGCTGGTCTTCTTTGTAGCAGTAGAGATAATCTTTTCCGTCATTCCGCCCCGGTCCAATGAGGATTCCCTCATATCTTGTGCCCACAGCTATGGTGACTTTGTCCCAGCCGCCGCTACCTTTCCAGGAGTACTCCACCAAATCTCCATTCACACTTGCAGAGTAGAGCCGTTGCGTTCCATCATTCCGACCAACACCGATGGCTATCCCACCAGGGTAATACGCCCCTTGATCAATGACCTCTCTATGCCAAACTGTAGAAGGATTCTGATCACCTCCTGCCACGACGGGAAAAAGCATTGAGAAAATGAAGAAGGCGATGAGACCCGCACCTTGATAGATCCGGCATTTCTTCATGGTTGAAGCACTCCCTTCTCTCAAAACTTCCTCCAGAGTCGAGTTGCTTGTTTGATTCAGCTGCCTTCGGTCAATCCCAGAGATTCTAAGATCATCTTCTCTAGACTGGTCCTCAATCTGCCCTTTCCAACTCAGTATTTCTTTAGACTATCTTAAGGTCTGATATCTATATGTAAAGAAGAAAATGCACCTGTAAGACATTGTAATTTCAAAACTTACATGTGCTCAACATTGGCACACCTAGAATCCTGGACGCATAGACTCCTGGAAGCTATTCTCGGACTTAGACTTCTGCGGCCGGAGCTCAGATGCATTACTCGGGTGGTGGTCTCATTTTTCTGTCAATACGGCGGAACGCGCTCGCATCGGGTTTACCTCAAAGAGCGACAGGTGATGTCACTTCTTCAAGTTGCAGAGTGACTGCTTCTAGTTCGGAACTCCAAAACTGACTTATCCGACCCCATTGGGGACCCGGAGGCGTCTGCCTCCTCAAACTCGATACAAATCCCGAAACTCTAATTACACGGTCCCCGCCGAACGCACCCATGACAATTGTCTCACGTGCTCATATACTCATCTAAACATGTGCTCATTTGAGCAGGTGTGCACGGCACTAGAGGACGAGGCTAGGGATTGATGTGAAGACCAGAGCTGGGAGAGTGTTGCGTGATGAGTTGTTGGTCAGGCTCAAAGACGACGCAGGGTTGCCATAGACAGAAATAATCAAGTACCCGCCATTTCAGCCGCTTAAATACTCTTCCCTTCCTAAGCTATACAAAAGGACAAAAGCATTGCCGCGTGACTCACAGGAGGAAAAATGTCAGAAAGT
This sequence comes from candidate division TA06 bacterium, assembly GCA_004376575.1. Classification (NCBI taxonomy): domain Bacteria; species candidate division TA06 bacterium. The sequence goes on from SOJN01000103.1 coordinate 6,246, forward strand.
CAGGCACCGTCCCCAAGGTTTAGATGTCCCTGTACAGCTTTTCTATCAGTTCGGCTTTGGCTTGAGGAACCTTCCTAGGGGACGACCTATAAGGTCTCAGCAGGCCTTCAAGACCTGACTGGGCCACTTTCTTTTTGAGTCTTAGAGTGTGAATGTAGCTTAATCCTAACACCTGGCTTGCCTGGGTAGCCTTGATCTTTTTCTCCAGGCAGTCCATCAGAACTCTATATTTTTCGATGTCTCTCATGCTTACAAGAAATCTCTCTTTATCCATTCTGGCAGCCCTCCCTCGAACTGAAAAGAAGCTAGCAGAAAAACTAACATTTTCTATTTGCAATGACAGGGCATAGAGAATTCTTGACTTGCCAGAGCGTAAAGGGTATAATAGAGTCGCTTGTGAAGTGAGACGGGGCCTGCCTAAGCGTTGCGAAGTTCACGTGAAGTAGTCCGACAGCAAAGAGTCCCTCGAAATGGCCACCTCAAGTCAGAAAGGAGACTGATATGAGGCTGGCAGCGAATGTTCTTGTTCTCGTCGTCGCAGGAGTGTGCCTTGGGGCAGGATCAGCATTTTCAGCGTCAACAAATTCCCCACGGGATGAAGTTAGTTACAAGCATCGTGGCGTTGATCTCGATGCACTTGGTCGAATTGTCGAAAGCCCCGACCGGGGGAAGATCAACTATTCGTGGGATGAACCGAAGACGGGTATTGGGTCCGTTTCTCCCGCAAATCTACCTGGCCTTGTTTCACAGGGCCACGGCTTCTAGTCTCAGTCTAACAGGCGATTTTTCTGGGATTGGTAACCGTGTTGATACATCGAATTAGAAGGGCAGGCGAGAATCGAGAGTATGCAGCCAATTATACACTCAACGTCTAACGGTCGCCCTATTGTAACCCGAGTTTTACTTGATTGGAGGTGCTTATGCCTTTCTCATCGCTAGCCGTATCTTTGTTACCCACGCTAGTTATAATCGTAGCAGGGTACTCACTTGCTCGTTGGGCGAGGTTGTCGACCGCTCCGCTGATCACGCTTCTGCGCTATGTCTTCCTTCCCGTGTATCTCTTCATGACGTTGCAAGCGAGAATGTCGTCTGAAATGTTCTTCTTTGTCGCCTTAATCGGCGCGGCCGTCGTCGGGATCGGTTTTCTGATACACCGAAACGCTCATCGTGTATTTAAGACACAAGTCGATGCCTCGGTGGCCATTCCCAATGTCGCCTGTTTTTCAATTCCCGTCTTCGCTCTGAGTTGGGGGGGCAGAGGACTCGGAACCGCATGTGCTTTATTTGTAGGCGTTTCGATTGCAGCATTTATTATCGAGAAGAAAGGCTTTGTGAAGCTATTTCGGCAACCATGGTTCTATGCCGTCGTGGCCGGAATCCTCTTTAATGAAATTCGAGGATCAGTGCAACCGCTTGACGTCATTCTCTCGCCGTTTATGGGCGCAACATACCCGCTTCTTCTTCTTCTTCTGGGCGCGTCCTTATACCCGTTTAAAGGCATTAGAGATTTAAACGCCTGGGTCACAGTCGTGTTACGTGTGGTTGGTGGTTTCTTGGTCGCCTTGCTCGGGGTTGCCATTTTGCCGGTAACACCGGCGGTTGCGGCAGGCGCTGTTATGGCTTCCATGGCTCCGCCCGCGATGAAGTCTTTGTCGCTAGCCGGATCATCAAAGGATACGCCTTCGTCCAGAGGACCAGCCAACGTGGGACTGCTTGTCTCCCTGATTGTATTCATTCTCTTCTTACTGACCGGCTGGAAGCCTTGGTAATACATCACATTCGTGCGTAAGTGAGGTGATTTGAGGTTCGCTCAATCCTCCTCTGGTAGCTTTCACGCACCTAAAAGTTTCTTGGTGTGGTGTCAAATTGCCGAAATTTCGGACATCCATTAACCTAAAAATGCAGCAAGTCTCGGTGTTGCGCCGTCACTGTCCACTCCGCCAAACGCACCTTCAACAATTCTCTCACGTGCTCACACGCTCATTTGAGCAGGTGTGCACTATACAGAAGGATCAAGAGGGTGATGGGTGACTCATAGCAGAAAAAATGTGAGAAAATCAGGCACCGTCCCCAAGGTTCTCCCATCCTCTTCTGAAATGATTCTGCTGTTCAACGAACTTGTCCAATACCTCAGATTTCCCCAAGGAATAGATATCGTTTGTCTCTCTGCAAACACATAGGAAGTAAGTGAAATTCATTACAAGATTCTCTCTCAACATACCAGGGTCGAAAAAAGGGTCATACTCAATCCTCAAATTTCTAATCCTACCCAACAGATGCGCCGGGGAAATATGAACGTTCATGCTCAGGTGTCCGTAGGCTCCATATTCGGACACGAGGTCAACACTTTCTGCCAATTTTTCTATGCTTCTAAAACAGTGCCAGTGTCTAGCCGGGGTCGAATTACCCCGTCTGTCGGTCATGACATATAAACGCTTTACACTCTCATAACTATTCTTGATTGCTTTCTTTTGGGTGTCGCTGAAGTATGATGGAAATTTGTTCATAAACTTGTATTTTTCCTTATGAGCCCAGTAAAAGAACCTTTCTGCTCTCTCCTCGTTATCTTCTTGGCGTAGGTATTTTAGATAAATGACTAACTCAATCATACTCCTGAGTACAATGGAGGCTGTATGACTCATTCCTTGTTCACACAATTGTTTTACGGAAGTGAATAGAGCGTATGCTTCGGCAAACATGAATGCTACCACTAACTTGGATTTCTCCATATCTTCCTTTATAAGTCTTTTGGTGCTCAATATCTTTCGCATGTTATTGGCGGTTGCAAGAAGCTTCCTTGTTGGGCCAAGGACGCCCTTCATTTCACGGGCAATTCTTCTTCTTAGCTCCTTTCTGGCAAGCATGCACTACCTCCCTTTTTCAAACTTTGGGAAATCTTGTCAACTACTGGAAGTTGCCAACTTGTTTTTTGACACTCCCGATTTCGGTTTATATCGTTACCGCTTCAGCTTGGCAAGATGACAGTGAGCAGTTGCCCGTTTCAGCCGCACCAATGAGCTCATGTGCTCCAGCTCTGCGGTCGGTGCATGACTTTCTGACAAAATGACTTTGATATCAAGCTGTGCGTAGAGCAAGACTAACCTATAAGGGCGCCCCAATATCGCGGATCTTGAATCGCAGATCCAAGATCTTGTTTCCTGCTCTAGGTAAAACGGAGATTTTGAGAAGCAAGGGGACTGCCATACTCAGAAATAACCAAGTACCCTCCATTTCAGCCACTTAAGTGCTCTTCCTTTCCTAAGCTATATACAAAAGGGCCAAGACAGTGACGGGTGACTCATAGCAGAAAAAATGTCGGAAAGTCATGTCATGGATCCTGAGTTTCATCGAAGGGCACCGTCCCCAAGGTTTCCCCACGAAGGCTGTTCAACGACTTTGACAACTGCAGCAGGAATAGTCCGGACGTAGCCGTTCACGACCTCTACAGTGACCCCATTTTCGGGTGAACCGGGATGCACCTCAAACGTCCGCCCACACACCACCAACACACTAGCTGATTGCATAAATAAGCACGCAGCTAGAACAATACCCAGTTTTTTCATCTCACTTACCTCCCATTGCATCTATGTTGCTGTTACTTCAGGGATTCCTCCAGTTCCCCAATTGTGGAAAGCAGACGTTCTATGGCGTGCTTGGCTTTGTCCGAAGACGGATTCGAACACCTTTGGACCCCACTGTAGAGGGCTGCTGTAAGCTTCTGAGCTCTTGCTCGATCGTTGTCGTTCAGCGCATTCATCGTAGCGATAGGTAATTCGAATAGAGAATTGACTCCTAGTTCAGGTGGTTCAACCGTACAGGATTCTTGGATCCATCCCTGTGCCATGGTTTGATCAAGCATTTTGTAGAGGTATCGGAAAAGTAGCTCGAAGCTAAGTCCCTGCTCCAGCGGTGCCAGATCGTTAGGAGGCGGTTTCTTGTCTGAGGACTGTAGAAGCCACTGCGCATTCACCCGAAACAAGTCTGCTGCCTCAGGCTCTATCTGGTCGGAGAACACCTTCTGCTCCAAATACACAACTACAGCTCGCAGCAAATCCTCTGCTCGTGCGGTAGAGTCTGCTCTAAGTGCTTTCTCTACTGACTCCAGTCGCTCGCCGAGGGACTGGGCAACCTGTTCGTTAATCAGCCACCCAATCTCATGGGCTTCATCGACACATCCTTTTAGCCGTGCAACCACTCTTATCGGCGTATCTAGGTCAGGTGAACCAACCGGGCCCAGAGTCTTTCCGTGTACATGTTTTCTTTCAAAAACCCTCAGACTGTCGAGGACCTCATGAATTTCAACATTCCTGGTTAGCTTCATCAAGGGTGTATAGGATTGCGCATAGCAGTCCACAATGCCGGGGAGCCCATAGCTGGCGAACCCGAAGCCTGATTGGGTTGAACCAGCAAGAACGCCAGGTTGAGACCGTCGCTCGGCAGGCGGAGGAACATGGGCCCACGTACATAGCGGCCTTGAGTAATAGAAGCCCTGGTACCATTCTGTTGGGTCAGCAAACATCGACACGGGATAGTCGTATGAAACAAGATACCTGTAAATGTTCTGCTTGCTGGAAGCTAGTGATTTGACATTATAGCGATATACATACGATCGCGTTTCGCCGTCGAAATGTACGCGTGCTGTTACCACAGCGTCTATGTTCGTTGGGGGCTCATATACCACCTTGTCCTTGCCATGTACGATTACATAGACCCCTTTTGCCCTATCCAGGTTAATTACAGGGAATGTCTTGAACTCCTCTC